>JAKSBX010000046.1 GCA_022360905.1 Chromatiales bacterium | reverse complement strand
CGATCAACTCAGTTGTTCCCTCACGACCGCTGAACAACTTGCATCTTCAGTAAGCACTTTAGGACAAGCATTAGATTTATCTAAGGATGCCAGTCTGGATGTCAGTATCTGCTCAACTCCAGACAAGAGTGTCAATATCGGTCATGTAAAAGCAGAATATTCCGCGCCGGATGCAGGTCTTGATACCGAAAAGTCTAAAGCCCATGCCTCGGTTGGCGTATCCGGAGAGATCAATATTGGCGATGCCAAAACCGAGGTTGGTTTAGGCAGTCTGGGCCAGATCGACGGTAAAGTGACGGTAGGGACAATCAATGCGCATGGAAAGATCGAAGCAAAAGCTGAAATTAAAGGGCTTACCGATACAAGTGCCAGCCTAAAAGCCAGTGCTGGGGCTGAAGCGATGGCGATCGACGGTCATGCCGGTTTTGAGGTGAGTCTTACGCCAAAGACAGTCGGTGATACGTTGGGTGGGCTCTACAATAGCTATGTTGACCCGGTTGTCGATTATGTTGCCGGTCGGGATATTCCTGAGATTCCAGAAGTGCCGGACAGTTTTGATCATGGTCTCGTGATAGGCGGCCATGTTGACGGAGGCTATGGCGCCTCACTGAAAGGGAGCGCGGGTATTGAAATTGGTGACGGCAGAGGCGTCAAAGTCAGCGGTAGCTTTAAAGCGGGTCTTGGCCCGGTAGTTGGTGCCGGTGTTACATTCGGTGCAAAATAGCCTCAATGTGTCATCCGCTTGGTGGGTAACTCATTCTGCATCTGCCATTAATCAGAACGTCAATACTTAAGATACTCTCTCCTTGAGCACGCCAGATAACAGTCAGACAGATCTATTCAGAGTCCATAGGAAGGTGATAAACGGACTGTGGCATGTACGCTGGTGGCTGTTACTGCTCGCCGGTCTATTGGCCATTATCGCTGTCTATACGATTCCAATCAGCAGCCAGGCAGTAGATGAACCCGTCATGACAGATCAATGGCTTAGACTCAAGTTTGCACTCCTTTTCAGTATCTTGGCTGTGCAACTTACTGCCTGGTTCATTTGTATTCTGAAGGCGATAGCCGTGCATCAGCTGAAATGGGTTGTGCTGCTTCTGCTGTTTCCCCCTGCAGCATTTGCTTACCTGATACGCTATCGATGATCTAGGGCCGATTGGATTCGTCTTAACAGGCCCTAGCGTAGCTAGGCTTCTCTGGTGTCGTACTCACTGCTTATGAGAGTAGGGCGACACTCTTTACTTGGGCATAGAGCATCATCCCTTCATGGATCCCCATGCCCATGGCTGAGCGGCGGGTGATCCGTGACAGCAGGGTTTGGCCATCCTCCAGCTCCAACCGCACCAGCATCTGGGTCTGGTTTATATCGTGGGTATCGATCACCCGGGCCGGCAGTATGTTTAGAATACTGGTATCCGAATGGGCCCGTATCGCCAGGCTGACATCCCTGGCCTGGATCTGAACCCGAGCGTGACGCCCCACCGGCAGATCCTCCCTCGGTACCGCCACCCGGTTACCCTGCAGGGAGATCCAGGTGAGATGGTAGCTGTTGTCATGGGAGCTTACCGTGCCTTCTAAAAACGCCGAGGCGTCTCCATAACCGGAGAGGGGGAGATCGAGTCGGGTCAGCAGGTTGGCAGCTTCACCCGAAGCGATCACCTTGCCCTGATCCAGCAGCACCATTCTGTCGGCCAGTCTGGCAACCTCATTGGGATCGTGTGAGACATAGATCGAAGGTATGCCGAACTCATCGTGAAGGCTCTCCAGATAGGGAAGGATGAGTTGTTTGGCGCGATGGTCCAGGGCCGACAGGGGCTCATCCATGAGTAACAGCCTCGGACTGGTCAGCAGGGCGCGGGCAATCGCCACCCGCTGACGTTCACCGCCGGAGAGCTTATGGGTCTCCCGCTTGAGCAAACCGGCAATGCCGAGCAGTTCCACCACATCGTGAAAAGCGATCAGGCGCGCCTTCTCCGCCACCCGGCGCATGCCATACTCCAGGTTTCGACGAACCGAGAGATGGGGAAACAGACTCGCCTCCTGAAACACATACCCCAGAGCACGGCGGTGAGGAGGCAGAAATCTGCGATGATCCTGCCACACCTCCTCGCTGATACGAACCAATCCCTGAGAGGGTCGTTCCAGGCCGGCAATCGCCCTGAGCACACTGGTTTTTCCGGACCCGGATGAACCGAACAGGGCCGTGACCCCCTGGGCCGGGACGGAAAAGGCCACATCCAGATCGAAATCACCCAGTTGGTTGGTTATCCGGACCTCGATCTCGCTCATGGGCGATGGCTCCTGGTGTAGCGGCCGTTGACCAGATAGAGGGTCATCAGCACCAGGAAAGAGAAGGCCAGCATCCCAGCAGCAAGCAGGTGAGCCTGATCGTATTCAAGGGATTCCACATGGTCGTAGATCGCCACGGAGAGTACCTTGGTTTCACCGGGAATGTTGCCGCCGATCATCAGAACCACGCCGAACTCGCCAATCGTATGGGCAAAGCAGAGCACCGCTGCGGTGAGGAATCCGGGGCGGGCCAGGGGTATCACGACCGTGAGAAAGCGGTCCCAGGGTGAAGCGCGCAGGGTTGAAGCGACCTCCATCGGTCGGGGGCCCAGGGCCTCAAAGGCATTCTGCAGTGGCTGAACCACAAACGGCAGGGAGTAGAGGACCGAGGCAAATACCAGGCCTTCGAAGGTAAAGGGCAGGGTACCGATCCCCATTGCCTGGGTAAGCCGTCCCACCGGGCCGTCCGGGGCGAGCATGATCAACAGGTAGAAACCGAGCACAGTCGGCGGCAGTACCAGGGGAAGGGCCACAACAGCGGCCAGGGCTTGTTTGTACCAGACCTGGGTTCTGGCCAGCCACCAGGCGATCGGCGTGCCGATGATCAACAGCAGCACGGTGGTGGTGCCAGCCAGTTTCAGGGTCAGCCAAACAGGTTGCCAGTCAAAGTCCATAGTCCGCTCCAACAGACGCTCATAGAGGTTTCTGGTGGATCACCATACCCCGACTCGTGCTGTTTACTCCACCCCGTAGCCATAGGCCTGGATTAGTTGTTTTGCCTCACCACTCTTGAGAAAGTCGAGAAAGGCGTGGGCAGCGGGGTTGTGCCGACCCTTCTTGAGCAGCACCGCGGCCTGATCGATCGGTGCATAGTAGCCGCTCGGGATCTCCCACAAGGTACCGGATTTTCCCTGCCACGCTTTGATCTGAGTTAAAGCGACAAAGCCGGCATCCGCGTTGCCGGTTGCCACAAACTGAAAGGTTTGTGCGATCGAATCACCTTGCACCAGCTTGGGCCGAATCTGCTCCAGTAACCCGAGATGCTGCATCACCTGTTGTGCCGCCATGCCATAGGGGGCGGTTTTCGGATTGGCGATTGCCAGGTGTCTGAAATCACCCCTATTGAGATAGCGTTCACCCTGCTCAAAAAGGGCGCTCTTCAGGCTCCATAAAACCAGTTTCCCCTGGGCGTAGACAAAGCCGCTTCCGGCAATTGCAAGACCTTCGTTTTCCGCTTTTTCAGGCCTTTCTCGATCGGCGGCAAGGAAGACCTCAAAAGGGGCGCCGTGCTCTATCTGTGAATAGAGCTTGCCGGTTGAGCCGTAACTGATTTTGGTTGTATGACCAGTTTGCTGTTCGAAGCGCTCAGCCAGGACGCTCGCCACATCGGTGAAATTGGCCGCGATGGCGAGTTTGACTTCTTCAGCTTCAACGCTGGTGACAGAGAGGAGCGTACTCAGCAGGATGATGGTCAGCGGTTTCACAGATCTTCCAGGTCATGATTCGATACAACATTGGGACCACGATATGAAACCGCCATTCAGTCTCTTTGGGGGATCGGCAGGGTAGTTTCATTTGCGTGGTTCAAGCCAACCCTAACGTATTTTGCAATCTGGGTGCCAATATTTTTTTCAATTTAATAACAATGAGATAGGAAGCTTTGGTTGGTTGATGTCATGGTGATGATACGACAATTGTCGTATTTGCTTCAGTGCTGAAGTGTTAGTAAGAGGTTTCAGCCGATTATCGGTCGGCCTATATGTCGTCATGCTCCGCTTTGAGTTGGTTGTGACGGTAGCGAAGAACCAGAATGGCAAAGGTCAACATCAGGATAGCCCCGGTGATGGTGAGAATGGTCTCATTGGGCATCTGTTTGATATCGATGGTCAGCAATCGGGTCAGGGCGGTTATCGCGATATAGATCAGGAACTGCACTGGCAGTCTGCGGGTCTTGAAATAGATGCCGACCATGGCACCCAGTTCCAGGTAGATGAAAAGCAGCAGGATATCTTTGAGGGTTGCATGGCCGTGGTCGATCATCTCCAGGTAGGCCACCACGCCCGACCAGACCACCGTGGCGCCGATCACGAACAGGCCTACGATATGGAAAGTCTCTACCAGGTAGTCTCCCAGTTTTTCGATGATCTGGAAGCTCTTCGATTCACTCATCACGACTGCCCCATTTTTCTTTTTTTAATTTATCCCCTGAGGGAATCTCGCTTTGTTCTTCTTTTGGCGGAAAGTTACACTGCCAATTATAGGAGATAACCACGAGATGAAGATCGATAAAGAGACCCCAGAGTTCGCGCTGATTAACCAATATTTCAAACAGCTCACCACCCCTCGGCAGGATGTGGTTCTGGGGATTGGTGACGATGCCGCATTACTGCAGGTGCCTGAAGAGAGCTTATTGGTTGTCAGTGTCGATACGATGGTTTCGGGGGTGCACTTTTTTGAAGATGTGGCCGCCGATGCCCTCGGACACAAGGCACTGGCCGTCAACCTGAGTGACATGGCCGCGATGGGCGCCGAACCCAGTTGGGCAACCCTGGCACTGACCCTGCCGGAGGTGGATGAGCAATGGATCGCCGACTTTTGTCGTGGATTTGCCGGATTGGCGAATCGCTACAATGTCTCTCTGATCGGCGGCGACACCACCAGGGGGCCGCTCAGCGTCACCGTGCAGATCCACGGGGTGGTTCCAAAGCACCAGGCCATGCGTCGAGCCGGAGCCCGGGTTGGAGACGATATCTATGTCACCGGGACCCTGGGTGATGCGGCTCTGGGGCTGCGTGTGCTCGAATCCGCACAAGCTTTGACAGCCGATCAGCAGACATTGGTCAACCGATTGGAGAGGCCCCAACCGAGAGTGGAGGCAGGACTTGCACTACGCCAGCTGGCCCATAGCGCCATCGACCTCTCCGACGGCCTGCTCGCCGATCTGGGGCATATCCTGACGCAGAGTGGCGTAGGAGCCAGTCTGCAACTTGAGCAATTGCCTCTCTCAGCCGAACTGATTTCAGTCATGGGGGATGATATGGATTGGTCACGAGTGGTCTCAGCCGGAGATGATTATGAGCTCTGCCTTACCCTGCCTGCGGCTTGTCGGGAGGAGGTGGCGGCCGTTGCCCGGCAGCTGTCACTACCAATCACCCGTATAGGAAGCATCGAAGCGGAACCGGGATTGCGCTGTTTCGATAAGCCGGGTAAACCCTGGCATTCTCCACAACTGGGATTTGATCACTTTAGGGCCGGCTAACACTAATCCAATCGGCCCTGTTGCTCCTGAAAAATGCCGGTCGAGACGCGAGGAGAGGTGATAGCCTGTATCGAAGATCGGGTATTCATCGACAAGATACTGAAACATCTATAAGCCCGGGGTGCGTTGATACACCCATCCGAGCTTAGGCCTGCAACGCAGGCCTCGCTCGCGACTCTTATCGATGCAGGTCGCCGACTTTGAAGATGGATGCCTGCGTTTTTAGTTGCTCAACCATGGTGCCGATTTTGGCGGTTGCATCCAGTGTTTCGGTACCTGATTCGGCCGTACTGTTCGCTTCGGAACTTATGTTGGCGATGTTTTTGTTCATCTCCTCTGTCACGTGGCTTTGCTCTTCGGTTGCGGTAGCGATCTGCGTCACCATTTCGTTGATACTGCCGACCTCCGTAGCAATCCGTTCGAACGCCTGCCCCGCTTTTGCCGCCTGGTCGGAACTGGCCTGAGCGTTTTCCTGGCTCTCTTCCATTTCCGACACGGTGTTGCGGACCTCATTTTGCAGCCGACCGATCATGTCGCGGATTTCATCGGCGGATGTCTTGGTTCTTCCCGCCAAAGCCCTGACCTCATCGGCAACCACTGCAAAGCCCCGGCCCTGTTCGCCCGCTCTGGCCGCTTCAATGGCGGCGTTCAGTGCCAACAGGTTGGTCTGCTCTGAAATGCCGGTGATAACACCCAGGACCTTGCTGATCTCTGTGCTTTCGTCATCCAGCTTCTCAATTACCTGCGCCGTCGATTCTATTCGCGAGCGGAGTCTCTCCATCGTACTGATGGTAGTCTCCATCACATGGCCGCCTTGCTGCGTCTCTTCATTGGCCTGCCGTGCGGCTTTGGCAACGCTATTGGCATTCTCCGCTACCTCCTGCACGGTAGCGGACATTTGATTCATAGCGGTTGCCACCTGGTCAATCTCCAGGTGCTGATTGCGCACGCCGGTGACCATAGACTCCACAATACGGACCTGATCGGCACTGCTCGTACTAACCTCTGCGGAGGCGCTGATGACCTGGCCGATCATATTGCTGAAATGTTCCAGCAGTGAATTGACCGATCGTGAAACTGCGGCAATCTCGTTGTTTCCTTCAGCGGGAAGACGGATGGCGAGATCGTTATCGTGCTCTACTTGGTTGAGCATTGACTGAACCTGGCCAACGCCTTGAATGACTGACCTACTGATTAAAAAGATGCCAATCGAGACGATGAGGATGGCGACGCCCGATAGCCAGAGGCTGAGTGTCGATGCCGAGCTGATGCGTTGGCTGATTGAGTGAGTGGTGTTGTCCGTCTGGTCCTGATAGGACCTGTCCAACACAGCGAAGGCGTCGAATGCGGGTGTGTCATTGACCTTTACGATGCCATCGATCTGTTTGGGCGTTTGCCCGGCCTGTGTCATGGAGCGGACATCATCAAGATGTTTGTGATACTCGTTGGCGACGGCAGAGATACTTTTGAGTGCCTCTTTCTCAGAGCCGGACAGGCTGCCTAGCGCGGCATATTCGTCGAGCAACTTGTCAAGTTGTGCAAAACCGGTATCCAGGCGTTGATAGTATTTGTCCTGACCCCGCAGTACATAATTTTTGAAGTTGTGGATAACGCCGCCATAGCCGAACGCCGATTTTATCTCCATTAACAGCAATTGCCGCTTGGCCACATTATCCAGATATTGGTTCCAGTCGTTTTTTACCGGGGAGATGGCTTGTTGGATGCCGGCGGTCATACCCAGGAGGAGGAGGATAGAGAGGATTAATAAAGCATTGAACAGTCCTTTGATGCTAAAACGTTTAAACAGACTCATTAGCATAACTCGATTGTTTTTTGAAAACCGATGGGGCAGGGTTTGGGCCCCATTTCAACCTATTGCAGTTTGGCGTGGCGGCAGTCTGCGATATTTCTTTATATCTAGAAGGGTTATTTTTACTATTCGACCAGATGGCCGATTCGTAGGTACGCCGATAAGAGTGGTAACCAGTATCGAGAGCGTTAACCGTTAGTCTTCTCAAACGATTGGCGAATAAAGGCCAGGGTCTTGGCTTGTTCAAAGTAGTTCGTATGAATCACCTTGCTTTGGGTGCCGTAGTCGAGGATCTGTGAGGCCGGGATTGCCAAATCATCCTTCAAGTCGGTCATGGACGGGGTGTCGACAACCAGATCATTTTTACCCTCGAACAGAATATCCGTACCGATATCCGCAAGTTTCATCTTCAGCTTTCCTTTGCGAAATACTTCCCAGAATTTCCAGCCGACTTTCTCACTCTCAAAATCCGACACAATGAAAAAATAGTCCTGATCGGCATGAGGGTTGGCGTAACTTCGCAAGCTCAGTAGTTCGTAGTTGTTGCCGACTCGGGATTGCCCGGCGAGTCCGGGAACGATGGCCACAACGGCGTCGGCCAACGGTGTTTTACCGGCGACGCGCAACACCGAGGTGACGATCTGAAACATTCCGGTGGCAAACATCAACAATGGAACCGCAGCGCTGACCTTGGTGAGCACATTACCGATGTTGTAGGCCATATCCAGGGCACCCCGGATGTTTGCCGGGGAGGCCAGACCGGTGCCGGCCAATGGCGATCCGGCAAAGACCACGCGCCTTTTGCCACGCCCCCGGTCCAAGGCTTCGACCCACCAGCGTGTTACCACGCCGCCCCGGCTGTGGCTGATGACATCCACATCGGCGTTTGTATTGCCCATGGCAAGTGCGAGACTGTGGGCGTTCACGAACGGACTCTTTGATAAAGTAGCGTGGTCGAAGGTGAGTATCTGGTCATATTGCCGACTTGCCCAACGTAAGAATTCATCACCGGCCTTGAAGCCTCTTCTCTCTATCTGGTCAAAATAGGCATCCGACTTGCTGAAGGTGCCGTGTACGAACAGCAGTATCTTTTTGCCTTTGCCTAAGGGTTTGATATCCGTTCCGTCACCGACGATCTTGCCGTTCTTCCATTCACGTAAACCGCGGTCGGGGGTCAATTTATCATCCAGCAGGGCAACCGCCTGGGTGACCTGGTTATAGGGTAGTAGTGACATCGGGCGTTCCAGTTTGACCTGCTCCCGCCCCGTTACTTTACGCGGGCGTCCTCGTCGTTTGGGCGAGACCGGGGTCAATGGCCGTTCCTCAAGGCTCAGGGCTCCGCCACCGATGTCCATCACCCGCATTTTGGTCATTTGTACGGCGGCCTTTTTCGCGCCGCTACGGCGAGGACCCGGCCTTCCAAGTGAGTCGGCCGCTTTCAGAGTGTCCGGATCCGGCGTGAGATTCAGTTCCTCCAACGCTCGATCCAGATGCTTGCTGTTTACGCGTATTTCGTCTGTCATGGCATTTGATTATTGATGGGTAGAGGGGTGGCGCCTTGGGGATCGCTTCTGGCCCGGCGTACATCGATCAGAAATTGGAACCGGTCAGGATCGCTGAGCGACTCGATGCCGGCATCGCAAGCGGCGAAAAAACCGCTGTTGGAGGTCAGCAGGGTACTTTCGATGGGTACCAGATGCCCCGCAGATACAAAGGCGTAAATACGCTCCAGATGCGCTTTGGAATACATCCAGGACGGTGTACCCATATCCTCAGTCAGTTCGTCAGCATCCGTCTGACCATCCGGATAGTCACCTTGAACAAAGTAATCCGCCTGTTGTGGACTGCGCCAATAGCCTGGAAAAGCGTGCCCTTCGATAAGGAACAGTACCGGATGGATCTCAATGTACTCCAGGCAGGCTGCCAGCAACAATGTCAGGTCAATGCAGGTGCCATGGGAACGTCGTAGCACCTCCGAAGGACTGCGCACCCTTTGCGCCTTGGCATAGTAGGATGGTGGTGGATTGATGTATTGCAGACGGTGATCCAAGACTAAGGCTGTCCAGATTGTCCTAACCTGGATATCCACCGGACCGTAGGGATCATCCGCATAGAGACCGTAGCTCTGGTAGCCATCGAAACCGGCGTTTGGATCGTCGCTTAATGCGCTCAAATAACGTCGTGCTCCGGCCACCGCGTCGATTACTGCAATATCCCGGGGCAATACGAAGGATGGCAGCCAGATACGATCTTCGTCCGTATCGCTCCACTCTTCGAGCGGCGCTACATCCACCTGATAAGTCTTCTCCTCTATGACATTATCGTGAGCGGTGATACGCACGTAAACCGTGGTACGCAAGGTTTCAGAAAGCGTACGCAGGTAATCCCAGGAAAGTGGAATGCGAATGTACTTGCCGATATCCTCAGGCTTTCCCACCTCGCCGGTACTGTGGGAACCCCGGTATGGGTACTCCTGCGCACCGACACGGGCAACGACTTCCACATGCACCTTGTCCGGGGAACTGCGTGAAGTGCGCGTCACGTTGAACTGTGTGAACAGGTGGCCGCGATTGTGCAAAATCGCGTAGTTGAGATGTCGATAAGGTGCAATATCGAGTAACAGGTCACCAACACCACCCCCAGTGCCGGTGGATGGCTGCTCAGTCAGTGGCAAGGTCCGCTCACGCCCACTGATTTGATACAGCAGGGAGGTGTTGGACCAGAGTACGATACCGCTGCCCTGCATACGGTACTCATCGGGCAGTTTACGGGTCTCTTCGAAGGCCTCTTGAAAGGCGGGTAAAATGTAAGTGTCGGGATCGTTATGCCAAGCGCGATAGAGACTGGCGAAAAATATCTCCGCCAGGTGGTCATCGATTTCGTCCTGGAAACCCACCGCAACCTTGGCGCCAAGGGCGACAGCCAAGGCACAAAGGCGGGCGGCGGAGTTGTAGACGTTGACCGATACCAGGGCCGGTTTCTGTGCGCCTGCATTAATGATTTCGGCCAGTTCTTCAGGTTTCAGGACCACCGCCACGCCTTGCGGATCGGATATGATAAAACCATCCTCATGCCGGCCCACCCCTTCGGTGATTTGCGGCGGTAGATAGCGTAGCGCCTGGTGCAAATCGAAACCAGCCAGATGCACGAGGCCGGGGGACTGGGCCGCTATACGCTCTTTCAGCTCAACACTGTTGGGATTGGAAAGAACAAAGTCCCAATCCTTCAGGTCCAGGTTGATCCGCATGAGTTCCACTTCAGAGCGGAAGCTGTAGAGCGCCTCCAATGGCTCTGGAGCGCATTGCGCCATCAGTATGTTATCGTCCGCGATGGTTGCGTAATCACCGGCGGATTGCTCCAGTGGCAATACCCGGGTGATCAAAAAAGGCAGCGCCGGTTGCTGGGCTTTACGGGTTTCACGCGTCAGGGTGGATAGGAAGTACTCCCAGGGAAAAATTCTCAGTGCCCAATCTTTAGCCTCACTTTCAAATGCGGGCAATGTCACTTCGACGATGCCGCCGTTCGCCAGGCGGGTAACGATCTCCCGATGTTTTTGCGCGTTCTTCAGCTCGATAAAAATTTCAGCGGCTTGTTCGACGGCCTGGCGACGGCGTTCAATGATGGCATCACTGGTCAGCCAGCGGCGACGATTGCGCAAGGAGCGGCTCCAACGAATGGCGGCGGCTTGAAATTTGGGCCAATCGCAGGTCAGAGTGACTTTGTCCCCATAGAGCGGACGCAGAATAACTCTGCGGTGCTCATCAATCTTGGCACTCATAAGCTGTTGATCCTCTTTATATTTATTGTTCCAACAAAGCGGCTTATTTTGTCTTTGGTAGTTCCCTATTCAATATAGGAAGCATAGACCCACTTCCGACTGATGTCCTATACATAAATAATGGAGCGTCCACCGAATGGTAGTCTGACAAGCAAAGAATCTACCACCAGTAAATGCAACCCGACTGGCAGTTGTGTGTGTAATGGAATTGCTCAGTCAACAGAGACATCATTTACACTGTTTTACCGAAACTTCGTTCGTCGTGATTCAGTATTGGTGACCGCTGATCTTGTATATCCGGATTGCCTGTTATCAACTTCCTGTTAGGTGTAGAAACAGATAGAAAATCATTTCCGAGGAGATAACCAAAGTTATCAGTGTCAAACAGTGAAAGTCTAACGGTGCATCGAAATGCGTCTAATAACAGTAAATCATATTCGCGAACTCATGCGGCAATATGGCCTGCAGGCCTTTCTCAGGGATCTGACTGCACGCATGAAAAGAGATTTCGCCAGCTGGAATGAGTTTGCAAAATCGGAGCGTCACGCTACTCACTTTGAACATGGGGTGATGGAGTTGATGCCTTGCTCCAATCAAAGGCACTACAGCTTCAAGTTCGTCAACGGTCACCCTGGGAATATACAAAAAGGGCTGCCAAGCATACTCTCACTCGGTGTTTTGGCCGAGGTCGAGACCGGCATGCCGGTACTGGTTGCGGAAACGGGCATCATGACCGCACTGAGAACAGCCGCGGTCACCGCACTGGGTGCGCGCTATCTGGCGCGTAGCGATAGCCGGCGGGTCGCGATCATCGGTTGTGGAGCACAGGCGGAGTTTCAACTGCTTGCACTGGCCAATGAGTTCAAGATCGAGCAGGTGAAGTACCTGGATATCGATCCCCAGGCGGCGGAGAAATTCGCCCGCAATCTTTCTGCTCAGGCATGGGACATGCAACAGAAAGAGAACCCGGCGACTTTACTGGAAGGCGTCGATATCCTGGTGACCGCAACCGCCGCACGCAAAAAAGCCGTTTTATTCAGTGCCGATCAGATATCGCCCGGCATGCATATCCACGCCCTTGGCGGGGATTGCCCCGGTAAAACGGAGTTGCCACCGGAACTGATCGACAGAGCGACGGTTGTCGTGGAGTATCTGCCCCAGACCCGGAGCGAGGGTGAGATTCAGAATCGGGTAGGTGGTAGAGTTCCTGTGGAGCTACACCAGCTGGTTAGCCTGGATCATCCCGGACGCAAACATGACAGAGAGATCACCCTGTTCGATGCCGTTGGCTTTGCGCTCGAGGATTTCAGCGCCCTGATGCTGCTGCACGAACTGGCAACGGCTCATGATATTGGCGAGTCGATGGAACTGCTTGCGATTCCCCCCGACCCCAAAAACCTCTACGGCTATCTGGTCGATTGAAGACGGCCCGAGTAATCGCCGAAATCGATCGCATCGTCTGTAGCTTCCGATCGGCGCACGGATTGTACTCCGATATCTCCAAGGCCACGGGGACGGGCATGAAGGAGAGTGCCCCCAGCAACTCCTTTAAACGTATACCGTGTGTCACAGGCACTGTGACGCCTGGCGCGTCTCTGGGGTCGACAGCGTCCAGGTCGATACTGATACCGATTAGATCGCAATGAAACAACAGCTTTTGCCAACAGCGATGCAGTATCGTTCGCAGACCCAGCTGACGGATCCTGCTCATCATGTAATAGTCGACACCCAAGCGGTCAAGATGTGTTTTCTCGATGGATTCGTAACTGTGAATGCCGACAAGATTGATCTGCTCGGGCTTAATCAGTGGCTGACCATCCCTGATCTGTGCCAATATGGGATCATGCATACCCAGCAAAGCGGCAACCGGCATACCGTGAGGATTACCTGAAGGGCTCGATGCCGTGGTGTGAGCATCCATGTGCGCATCGATCCAAATCAGCCCAAGCTGCCGGTCGGTTTTTGCCAGCGCACGCATGACGCCACCCCAAATACCGATTGCGGTGCTGTGATCTCCGCTTAGAAAAACGAAACGCCGCCCCTGCAACAGCATTGATTCCGTGGTAATACGAACTTCCCGATTGAGGGCGACCAAGGACTCTAGTCGCTCACCATATAGGTTAGTGATAGGACGCATCCAGCTCACACTGGCTGCTCTATCGTATTGGCGGAAATGGCGTAAAACCGAGGGGCCTAAATGATACACACAGGGCCGACTGCCAAGCGTTGACGCTGTGCTGAGGCCCACAATCCCTCTTTTCAGATCTCCTGGCATGCCGAGAACCACTTTAAGCCGGTAATTCTGACGACTCAAAATCACCATCAACTTGCGAACAACCGGGTAATCACCAAACGATGATTTCGAATGTCCCAAGGCGATGCATAGGCTGATTAGCCTAAAGATACTAGCCTGTTAGACAAGAATTCGGTGAAAATGTTATCGCGCCTGATTTCCCGAATACGGCCGATTAAGCTGTCGAATGATTAAAAACTATACTATTCACTAAATATCCATCGCAAAAACGGTATTGGTGTTCGATACAGGAGAGAGGCTTATGAGTGGGGAGATTCTTGTTGTTGACGATGAACCCAATATCGTTTTGTCGTTGGAATTTCTAATGAAAAAAGAGGGTTATAACGTCACTACGGCCAGTAACGGCGTAGAGGCGCTGGAATTCATCAAACAGCTCCGACCGGATCTTGTGCTGCTCGATGTCATGATGCCACGCATGGATGGCTACGAGGTTTGCCAGGCTGTACGGGACGATCCTGAATTGAGTTCAGTACGCATCATTATGTTGACGGCCAGGGGGCGGGATGTGGAGCGTGATAAAGGTATGGCGCTCGGGGCGGACGACTATGTAACCAAACCCTTTGCAACTCGTGAGCTGGTAGAGAAAGTCAACTCCCTGTTGGAGCGTTCTTCAAGTTAACAACTATTTCCAACCAATCCTTCAGCTTATTTTCAGGCTGTGAATTGGCGCTTGCATCATTATCCCGATATAGAGCGGGATCCAGGAGTTAGGGCTTGCCCTGATGACGGGTTAATCAGAGATTACCTGGGTGTGCGCTACTCCTTTTGTGGTATGCAAGCAGCACTGTGTTAGCGGGTGCAGATATCACAGTCGTTCGGCGTGGTAGAGCATCCGGTGACTCACAAATCGTGCATTTGACCTGAAGTTTATTAAACTTCAAGAAATATGACCTGATTTTTCACCTTGGCGTGGTGGGGTGGGGCATCGGGAATGGAGTCTGTATCACAACAATTGATTGATCATCATTGGGTTGGTTTAAGACTATGTCAAACGGGCGAAATCAAGAACGTCTCATAGTGCTTTTCCTGTTGGGTGTGCTCGTGCTCAACTATCCACTGTTGCATCTGTTCGGTACGGGGTCATTGTGGCTCGGTATTCCCGTACTCTATCTCTATTTGTTTATCTGCTGGCTGCTGATAATCGTATTCCTGGCGTTGCTGATGGAAGCACGTCGCAGCGGTGAAAGAGATAGCCTACGCCGCGACCGCAGAGGTGGCTGAACAGATGCTCTCCGGCTGGTTGATTCTGCTCTGTGCCTTTGCCTACCTGGGGCTGCTGTTCGCCATAGCGTTTTATGCGGACATGCGCTCGGATGCGGGCCGCTCGATCATCAGTAATCCCTATATCTATACGCTATCCATTGCCGTCTACTGTACCGCATGGACCTTCTACGGTAGTGTCGGCCGAGCCGCCGGATCGGGCGTTGGGTTTTTACCCATCTATCTAGGACCTACCCTGATGGCCTGCCTCTGGTGGTTCGTGTTACGTAAGATCGTTCGCATCAGCAAGGTACATCGAATTACCTCGATTGCCGACTTTATCGGTTCGCGCTATGGAAAAAGCGCCTTGGTGGGTGGTGTGGTAACGGTGATCGCGGTGGTCGGCATCATGCCTTACATCTCCCTGCAATTGAAGGCCATTGCCGTCAGTTACAATGTGCTGCTTACCTATCCGGAAATTGCCGACAATGCCGCGACCCGGGCCTTTTATGGCGATACCGCGCTCTACGTGGCGCTTGCCCTGGCGGCGTTCACCATCTTGTTCGGTACCCGACATATCGATACGACCGAACGTCATGAAGGGATGGTCGCGGCGATCGCTTTTGAATCCCTGATTAAGTTGATCGCATTTCTCGCGGTAGGACTGTTTGTGGTATTTGTGCTGTTTTCCGGGCCGGGGGATCTGTTTGCAAAAGCGGCCGATGTGCCGGAGGTGGCCGGCTTGTTCGGCTTCGATGCCATGCCCGGTAGCTATGCGAGTTGGTTGTCGCTGACCTTCCTGGCGATGATGGCGATTATGTTTCTGCCGCGCCAGTTTCAGGTTCTGGTGGTTGAAAATGTCAATGAAACCCATATTCGTAAAGCGAGTTGGCTGTTTCCTCTCTACCTTTTGTTGATCAACCTGTTTGTGCTGCCCATTGCAATTGCCGGATTGATTCTGTTTCCTCAAGGCAGCATCGATCCGGATACTTTCGTGCTGACGCTGCCGATGACGGGGGGTGCGGGGTCGCTGGCGCTGTTCGCCTTTATCGGTGGGCTTTCGGCCGCGACCGGTATGGTGATTGTGGCGACCATCGCGATATCGACCATGGTATGCAACGATTTGGTGATTCCGTTTTTGCTGCGCATGCGTCTGCTTCATCGGGAGGATATGAGTGGTTTGCTGTTGGCGATTCGGCGTGGCGCCATCATCGCAATCTTGCTGCTGGGATATCTCTATTTCCAACTCATCGGAGAATCCTATGCGCTGGTCACCATCGGATTGGTCTCTTTCGCCGCAGCCGCCCAGTTTGCACCGCCAATATTGATCGGTATCTATTGGAAGGGTGCCAGCCGAGCGGGCGCGGTGGCCGGCCTGCTGGGTGGTTTCCTTGTTTGGGCCTACACGCTGGTAGTACCCGGTTTTGCCCTTTCGGGTTGGCTGCCACAGGCCTTTCTCGAACAGGGGCTGTTCGGCCTGTCCTGGTTGAGGCCCTACCAGTTGCTGGGTCTCGATCTGTTTGATCCCATAACCCATGCCGTATTCTGGAGTATGTTGGTGAATGTGGGGCTGCTGGTGGGGGTCTCTCTGTTTGCCAACCAAAGTGCGATTGAACGTATCCAGGCGACACTGTTTGTTGATGTTTTCAGGCAGGGCTCACAAACCCGGGATTCACGTATCTGGGAGAGCACATCATCGGTTGCTGAAATACGTGAAATCCTGGCTCGATTCATTGGTGCGGAGCAAGCGGCCAAGGCATTCGAAGAGTTTGCACTTGCACAGGGCCAGACGCTTAAAGATGAGGCCCAGGCCGAAAGCGGGTTGGTTGAGTATGCCGAGCGCCAGTTAGCCGGTGCGATTGGCGCCGCTTCGGCTCGAGTGATGATGGGCACCGTGGTGAAGGGAGAGGAGCTGAGCATTGAAGAGGTGATGAAAATACTCGATGAAACTTCCCAGGTGCTCGAGTACAGCCGCCGACTCGAACAGAAGTCCCAGGAGCTGGAAGCTGCAACGGGTAAGCTCAAAGCCGCCAACGAACGCCTGAAGGAGCTGGATCGCCTGAAGGACGATTTCGTTTCGACAGTCAGCCACGAATTACGCACACCGCTCACATCGATACGGGCATTTTCGGAAATCCTGCGGGACAGCCCTGAGATGCCTACCACTCAACGTCAAGAGTTTCTGGACATTATCGTCAAGGAGAACGAGCGTCTGACGCGCTTGATCAACGAAGTTTTGGATCTGGCGAAAATTGAATCCGAGAGTGTTGAATGGGAAATGCAATCCACGGATCTGCGTGAGGCGATCGACGAGGCACTCATTGCCACACAGCAACTGGTGGCCGAGAGCGGCACAGAGTTGCGCAAGGATATGACGAATGAGGCCGTGCAGGTCAACGTGGATAAGGATCGGGTGATCCAGGTAGTCATCAACCTGATCTCCAATGCCGTCAAATTTTGTGATGGGGATCGTGGGCGCATCGGGGTCAGGGTCTTTCCGCGTGATGGCATGGCCAATGTGGAAGTGTCCGATAACGGTTGTGGCATCGCCCTTGGTGAACAAGAGAGGATCTTTGAGAAGTTTCATCAGGTCAGCGATGTCCAGGATGGGAAACCCCGGGGATCGGGGCTTGGTTTGCCGATTTGCCGAAAGATCGTCGAGCATCATGGTGGCCGGATCTGGGTGGAGAGCGAACTGGAGCAGGGTTCGATTTTTAAGTTTGTTCTGCCCCTGGAGGGGCATGCTTAAGAGGCGGAGGAACTCGGTGAGGCTGGAAAATCTGCCGAGTTGCAAAACGACGCTATTGCGATGGCGTCAGATGAGGTGGCTGAAACATGATAGAAAAGTGGAGTCTGCGGTTTAGGGTATTCCTGTTCTTTGCCCTGATCTCGCTGATGGTACCGGTACTATTGGGTTCGGCGCTCTGGTTTGCGGCCGGCAGGATCGGGCCGGAATCGGTGCCCCATCTGGTGTTGTGGGGTGGTGCTGCCGGTTTCGCTCTGATCGGCCTGGTGCTTTGGGTATGGCTTAAGTTCGACGAAAATGTTGTCGCACCCATCAACACGCTTACCAGCGATCTGCAGACACTCACCTATACCAGTACCGAGCATGATGTCGAAACCGAACAGGGCCGGTATCTCGGGTTGTTGGCGCCGGCTGCCAGGGAAATGGCGATTGCCTTGGAGTCGGCCCGAAAAGAGGTGAAACGAGAGATTGAAGAGGCTACCCGTGAGCTTGAGCTGCAGCGGAATCGCTTGGAAACCATGCTGCGGGACCTGAATGAAGGTGTGCTGGTCTGCAATATGAACCACAAGATTCTTTTGTATAACCGACGCGCACTGAATATCCTCCACTATACCGGTGAAATCGGCCTGAATCGTTCAGTATCGAATTTACTCAGCACACCCTCGATCGCGCACAGTCTGGAGTATCTTACCGGGCAGTTGGAAACCCAGCCATCGGAACAGGAACTTTCAGCCCACGTGGTCTGCTCGACGAGTGATGGACGCCACATAATCGAAGGTCAGCTGAGCCTGATACTCGACAGTGATGAGCGTAGCGCGACCGGATATGTTGTGACTTTCGACGACGCCACTGAAAAGTTGGCCGAATTGGCCAAGCGCGATCGAATTTTGCGTGATGCTGTCGAGGGTTTACGGGCTCCGGTGGCGAACTTGTGTGCGGCCACGGAGATGTTGATCGAAAACGAGAACATGGACGATGATGGCCGGAAAAGGTTTGAAAATGTTTTGAGCGAAGAGAGTCATCGTTTATCGAAGCGTTTACAGGAACTCAGTCAGGACTACCGGGAGATCGTTACCGGTCACTGGCCAATGAGCGATGTCTACTCCGCCACCTTGCTTAATTGTGTGGTGCGTCGTTTTAAACCGGAGGATGCCATTCAATGCCTGATCAACGGCGATCCGGTCTGGATGCATTGTGACAGTCTCTCCATTGTGGAGCTGATGGAACGGATTATCCGTAGAATTGCCGGGGAAACTTCGACGACTGCCTTTGAGCTGGAGCCCAGGCCTAAAAAGGATAAGGTCTATATCGATATCAGTTGGGCTGGGGATCTGGTCCGTTCCGGCACCATCGATACCTGGCTGGATGAGTCATTCGATGAGTGTCTCAAGGATATGACCGGCCGTGACATATTGGAGAATCACAAAGCTGTCGTCTGGAGCGAAGCACAGGCGGACGGCATGGCCTGCTTACGTCTGCCGTTACCCTTAGCCAAGGAAGATCATAGATCCCCCATGTTCGAGCACAATGGTTCGGGGGTTCGCCCGGAGTTTTATGATTTTGATTTGCTGAAAAACATCGGTAACAAGCAGCTTGGTGAGTGCGATCTTCGAGAGCTGACGTACGTGGTTTTCGATACGGAAACCACCGGACTGGAACCCTCCGACGGTGATGAAATCATCCAGGTGGCCGGTGTTCGGATCGTCAATGGCCGAATTTTATCGGGCGAGTATTTTGATCAGCTGGTCAATCCGGGGCGCACTATTCCAGTGACCTCAACTGAAATTCACCATATCACCGAAGAGATGGTCGGCGATCAGCCACCGATTACCGATGTGTTGCCTCGTTTCCATGACTATGTGGGCGATGCTGTTCTGGTCGCTCATAACGCTGCTTTCGATATGAAATTTCTGTCATTGAAAGAAGCGATGTGCGGGGTGACTTTTGACAACCCGGTGTTGGATACAGTCTTGCTCTCCGCCTACATCCACGATCACTCCAAGCAACACACGCTGGACGTTTTGGCGGAACGGTTTGGTGTTGAGATCGAAGCTCAATATCGCCACACCGCGCTCGGTGATTCCATTGCGACCGCTGAGATTTTTTTGCGCATGATCGATCTCATGCAGGCGAAAGGTATCCGCACCTTTGCCGATGCCGCAGCGGTTTCGGAAAAGATGGTGGAAATCAGAAGGCAGCAGGCACGCTATTAGCCGCCGGTTTATTGCACACTATTCGAATGCTGCGGTCCCTGTCGAGACGCTGTGATCAGGGGCAACCGATGCATTTCCGCCACCGGCTGGTTGGATGTCGGAAGAAAAGCAGATTTGAGAAAGCTGCTACCTTTATCTATACGTTACCGAAAAACAGACAGATTGACGCACGACCAGTCGGAGAGCCTCATGTCGAAGAAAATCCTGATTGTCGATGACGAGCCCAATATCGTCTTCTCCGTCGAATTTTTGATGAGACGGAGCGGCTATGAGGTGGTGACTGCTGCAGACGGCGAGCAGGCCATGCAGAAACTCTCCGATGAGATGCCCGATTTAATGATTCTGGATGTGATGATGCCGCGGAAGAACGGTTTCGAGGTGTGTGCCGAAGTGCGTGCCGATCAGCGAATGGCGGATCTTCCCATTCTGATGCTCAGTGCAAAGGGACGGGATGCGGAAGTCAAGAAGGGATTGTCGCTTGGAGCCGACGCCTACATCACCAAGCCCTTTTCAACCCATGAGCTGGTCGAAAAAGTCAACGAATTACTCAACACAATAAGTGAGGGGGAGTAGTCAGATGATGCCGGCAACCCAACCTTCCACACCTCCTAAACCGCCAAAGCCACTGGACGAGCTCCGTGCGATGCATAGCACAATGGGCATAGGTGAGATCCGTCTACGTGATCTGGTCAGGCAACAGCTGTTGATATTCAGTCCCGACACTACCCTGCGCAATGCCATGTTCGAGTTGAATCGGGCTGGTGCACACGCCGGGGTTGTGGCAGAGCAGGGTGACATGCCGCTCGGTATCGTCACCTTACACGACCTGGTAGACGCAATAACCTTTTCGGACGCAAGTCTCAGCGATCCTGTATTCGCCTTCATGACTGCCGCCCCACTAACTCTACCCGTCGATTCGGCCGCCCATCGTGCGAAAGTCGCGCTGACCCGAGGGCGCTTAAATCACCTGGTGCTGGTGGAGGCAGACGGTCAGATTTTCAATCTGTTGTCGCCGGCCGACTTGCCGGGATTTCGCGAGGGGGGTGCCGAAACCCTGATTCAAAACATCGAATTGTCGAACAACGTGGATAGCATGGCCAAGGCCTCGATCGCGGTTCGGCAACGGGGCAGCGAACTTTTTACCAATGGCATGGGGGTGGAAGCCCTGTGTCAATGGATGTCAGGTCTCAACGACTTAATCAGTATGCGGGTGATTGAGCTGGTCGCCGATGAGTTCGATCTGCCGCCAGTCTCCTGGTGCTGGATGGCCTTTGGCTCGGAAGGGCGCTTGGAGCAGACCTTCGCAACGGATCAGGACAACGGCTTGATCTTTCAGCCGGAGAACGAGTCGGACACTCCCAGAATTCGTGCGGCCTTGGTGGCGTTCGCCAAGGCGGTCAACGATGCCCTCGATCAGTGCGGCTTTGCGCTCTGTCGTGGGGGGATCATGGCGGGCAATCCCAGCTGGTGCCTATCCGTTCAGGAGTGGCAACAGCGCTATCTGGGGTGGATGTCGACGCCCGATCCCAAGGCGTTGCTGAACGCCACCATATTCTTCGATTTTCGACCGCTCTACGGACAGGACGAGCTGGTTGACGATCTACACCACTGGCTCTTGCCTCAGCCGGCCGAGCATTCCCGGTTTCTGTATGCAATGGCGGAGGAGGCCCTGACCTGTGCACCCTCGCTGGGTTGGTTGGGGGGCTTTTCCTACGATGGCGGCAACCGCTATCCGCATACGATCGATTTGAAGAAGCGAGGAAGCCGTCCGTTTGTGGATGCGGCGCGTATCTGGACCTTAAAACATGGCATCTGGTCCACCAATACCGCAGAGCGCTTGCGCAGTGCGGGAGTCGCCATGGGCCGTGCCGCGACTGACACCATCGCTTCGGTCGAGGCATTTGATTTCATTCAACGCCTACGCATTCAGAGACAGTTGGCCGGTGGCGATTATGACGAGGTCAATCGGATCGATCCGAAACACCTCAGCACAACTCAGCGCCAAATGTTGAAAGAGGCGTTCAGACAAGCCAAATCGCTACAATTGAGGTTAAGGCAAGAGTTTCTGGGCTGAGTCGCTCACTGTTGAGGTTGAATCACACTGCCCAACTTTAAAATTGATTATGCGCATCGAGTACAAGCTGTAAACAAGGAAAATCCCCACCAATTGCTTTGACTCCCAGGTCAGGTAGATTGGGACAATCAGTGCGCAGCGTGCAATACAGAAATAAAACAATACGATTTTGGCCCTTTCACTTTTTCAGCAAATCCCGCTTTATTTCGCTCGGAAAAAAGGTATTTTCATGCCCGCTCTGCGGGCTTCGCATTGCCGATTGTTATTAAGCAACTAAGGATAGCCCCAAGAAGCTCCTAACAGGTCGATTTTAAAAGCACAGGCCGAAGTGAGCCTGCCTCCAACTCGGTTCTCGTCTAAACAGGATAGGTTGGCATCGGGGCAAGTCCCGGATCCCCTCTATTGATAAAAATCTTGAAGGCTGGTGCTATTTTTCCGCTCAGCTGCGTTATCATTCGCTGATACTGCCTTGCTGGACAAAGAAAGCCTCAGCAGGGCGATGGAATTCGAAATAACAGGCCCTAGCTGAATATGCGTAGTGAACAGCAAAACAATCTGCCGAGCATGGGCAACCCTGTGCATCTGTTGGCCTTCGGTTTTGGTTCCGGCCTGTTGCCAAAAGCACCGGGTACTTTCGGTACCCTGGTCGGAATACCGGTCTATCTGGCCATGCAACCTCTGTCGCTGGTCTACTATTTAACCATTACAGCGGCGGCGTTTTTGCTTGGCATCTGGCTATGTGAGCGGACCTCCCGGGACCTGGGTGTGCATGATCACGGAGGCATCGTCTGGGATGAGATCGTCGGTTACCTGGTGACCATGACATTTGCCCCCAGCGGTTGGGTTTGGTTGATGGTCGGTTTTATTCTGTTTCGCTTTTTCGATATTGTGAAACCCTGGCCGATCCGTTGGATCGATCGACGGGTGAAAGGCGGGTTCGGCATTATGGTGGATGATCTGATCGCCGGGCTCTTCGCGGCTGTCTGCCTGGTGCTACTGAATCAATTGGAGTGGTTCTGAATGACTAACCGATATCTGCTGATCTGCCTAATCTGGTTCTCTCTCGGTGCCTCACCGGCAGTCGGGGTAGAGCGGATTGTGGTGGAAGCGCTGTTTGCCGATAAGGCGATGGTCAACATCGACGGCGTCAGAAGGCTGCTGAAACTCAACAAGCCTTCACCGGAAGGGGTGCTGCTGATCTCCGCTACCAGTAAGCAGGCGGTGATCGAAGTGGATGGTAAACGTGATACCTACCAGCTGGGTGGGCACATCTCAAGCCAATTCAGTAAGCCGGAACTGGTGACCGCAAAAGTCTGGCGTGATCTGGCGGGTGCCTACTCTACAGTGGGTACTATCAACGGCTTGACCGTGAACTTCCTGGTGGATACCGGTGCCACGGCGGTGGCGATGAATGCCGGTCAGGCAAAACGATTGGGCGTTCAGTACCGCTATAAAGGCAAGCCGATCATGGTGAATACCGCCAACGGGGTCACCAAGGGCTATGAGGTGACCCTGGATCGGGTTCAGGTGGGAGATATCGTGCTGCACCGGGTCAAAGGCTTCGTCATCGAAGGCCATGGGCCTGGTCGGGTATTGCTCGGTATGAGTTTCCTCAACCGGGTCAAAATGGAGGACCAGGGGGATGTGCTGGTGCTTGAGAAGCGTTTTTAAGCGGTTTTAGCAGGCAGATTATTAGTCTGGATCAGTCGCTTTATCCCGTTCGATCAGAGCATAAGCCGAGTGGTTGTGAATGGATTCGAAGTTCTCCGATTCAATCACATAGGCACTGATCCGCTCTTCCCGATTAAACTGGACCGCGATATCCCGCACCATGTCTTCGACAAACTTCGGGTTGTCGTAGGCGGTTTCAGTGACAAATTTCTCGTCGGGTCGTTTCAGCAGGCCGAACAGCTCGCAAGAGGCCTGCTTCTCAACCATGTCGATAATCTCTTCGATCCAGATGAAGCCATTGGTTCTAGCCTGCACGGTGACATGAGAGCGTTGGTTGTGCGCACCCCGGTCTGAGATCTTTTTCGAACAGGGGCAGAGGCTGGTTACCGGTACGACAACTTTGATCTCGATGATCGGTTTGCCGCCATGGATCTCACCAATCAGTGTGACATCGTAATCAAGCAGACTTTTAACCCCGGAGATCGGTGCGGTCTTATTGATGAAAAAGGGGAAATTCATCTCGATATGACCGGATTCCGCCTCCAGGCGTTCGGTCATCTCCGCCAGCATATCCTTGAAGGATTCGACCGTGATTTCGGTTTCGTGGCTGTTCAGAATCTCCACGAAACGGGACATGTGCGTACCCTTGAAGTTGTGGGGCAGGTTGACGTACATGTTGAAATTGGCAATGGTATGCTGCTCGCCCTCACTGCGATCCCGGATCCGCATGGGATGGCTTATGTCTTTGATACCGACCTTGTTAATGGCAATCTGGCGCGTATCCGCGCTGTTCTGGACATCGGCAATCTGTGAACCATTAACTGGTGTTTTATCGAGCATTTCGGTGTTTCCTGTCCAGCCATATATGGGTGTGGACCGCTAGTCTAATCGTATTGTTCCAAGGTTATCCCCGCTGCCGGGTAGGGACAACAGGGAGAACATCAGGTATTTATTACCTTGGTTTCAAACGGTTATCGGGGCCGCTGTAACCACCTCGGAGCCCAAAACCGCCGGGTCGAACAGCAAATTATCTCCAGAATCATTGGTTCGAGTCAATTCTGAGGGGTAGTACCCCTTCAAGCTGATAT
>JAKSBX010000047.1 GCA_022360905.1 Chromatiales bacterium | reverse complement strand
TGGAGACATCATTGGATGGCTATTGGGAGTGGGATCTGCTGAATAATGATCTTTATCTTTCTCCTCGCTGGAAGGCACAATTAGGTTATAAGGATCATGAACTGAAAAGTGAATTGGATACCTGGAAAAATCTGCTCCACCCAGATGATCGTGGTGTGACTCTGGAAAAGCTCGATAACTATCTCGCTAACCCCAGAGGGCACTGGGAAGCGGAGTTCCGTTTGCTCAACAAAAGTGGTGGTTATCGAGGGATTTTTGCAAGAGCGACACCTACGCTCGATGCGCAAGGTAAATTGATCCGTTTAACCGGTGTGCATATCGATATTACAGAGCGAGTCAAAGCGGAAAATAAAATAAAGAAACTAGCCTATTACGACAGGCTGACCAAGCTGCCAAACCGCATGCTGTTCAATGACCGGATTGCTCATGCCATCTCACAAAGCAAACATACCGGGCTGAAATTGTGTATTCTATTTTTGGACCTGGATCGATTTAAAAATATCAACGACAGCTTTGGTCATCCGGCTGGCGACCATGTATTGAGGACGATTGCGGAACGATTGAAAAGTGTCGTCAGGGAGGAGGACACACTGGCAAGATTGGGTGGTGATGAGTTTGCCGTGCTGGTGGAAAATGTTCACCATTCACATCATGCTGCCCTGATGGCCGGTAAGATCAAAAGCAGCTTTGAAAAGAGTTTTGTGGTTGGTGGTCACGATTTCTATATTAGCAGTAGCATTGGCATTTCAGTCTATCCCAACGACGGAGTCGATGCGGCCAGTCTGCTGAAAAATGCCGATGCGGCAATGTATAAAGCGAAGAATATCGATCGGGGTGGATTTCAGTTTTACACCGAAGAGCTAAGTGAGAGGGCCTTACAGCACTACACGATAGAATCTGGTCTACGTCGGGCCCTGAGCAAACAACAATTTTCTGTTTTGTATCAACCCAAGATAGATCTTTCATCAGGTGCTGTTAAAGGCGCGGAGGCTCTGGTGCGCTGGATGCATCCACAGCTGGGAGAGATACCGCCTGAAAAATTTATACCCATTGCAGAGGAGACTGGCCAAATCAGAGGTATTGGCGAGTGGGTTCTGTTGCAAGCTTGTCAAACGGCTCAGGATTGGCGTGCTAAAGGTCTGGACATAGGCAGAATTGCAGTCAATCTTTCAGGTATTCAACTGCAGAGTGACGATTTTCTGGAGTTGGTTAAAAGCATACTGCTCAAAACCGGCCTTCCGACTGATCGGTTGGAGCTGGAGGTTACGGAAAACATACTGATGCGTGACAGTCAGAAATCGATCAAATTGCTTGTTGAGCTTCAAAGCATGGGGATCAATATCGCTATTGACGACTTCGGTACCGGCTATTCGTCCCTCGCGCAACTGGCAACACTGCCGGTTGATAAATTGAAAATCGATCGAAGTTTCGTTACCAATATCTGTCATGATGAACAGAGTGCGGAAATCTCGAGAACCATCATTGCGCTGGGTCGTACTCTGAACAAGGTTGTAATAGCAGAAGGGATCGAGTATTCGGATCAGCAGGATTTTCTTCAGCAGGAAGGCTGTGATGAGGGGCAGGGGTTTCTGTTTTCCAAACCGATGACCGGGCGTGAGTTTAGCGAGTTCGCAGAAAACAAAGGCCAGCAGGCCAGACTGACAACGTTGGAATCGTAACTGCCTGTGTAGATGGTGAGACTCATTTTGTCCGCGAATGAAGGCCAATCACCACAAACATTCGCCAATAATTCAGCAGGGGTTGTTGATTGAGTTCTTCGTCATCCCGGCGAATGCCGGGATCCAGGAACCACCGTCACATCCAACGCACTCCATTTGGATTTGCTCCAAACACTAGTAGGCATTCGCTGGGATGACGAAAAGTGAATGATTCAAAGGGTTCTTAGGTTTTTTCTTTACAAAAAAATCAGCTCTTGGTTGATCACCTAAAGAGCTGATTTTGTGGATACAGCGTTCGGCGCGGATGTTGCGTAGCTAGACTTTTACATCGATGTTGTTGCCGAGGGAGGAGGATGGGTTGGCTTTCGGTGCGCTCTGCTCCACAGACTGGATCATCTGCACAGCAATCTGCTCCTGCATCTCCATCACTTTCTTCTGCATGGCCACACTAGTCTCTGTTCCTGCATTAGCAACCATGCTGACTGCGGAAGTACTGACACCGGCAATGTCCATAAATCAACTCCTAAGATTCAAAGTTGGGATTCACTTTCCTATAGCGGCCTCGATGGCGAAATCTTTAATCTGTGCAATGGTTGGGAAGTTAATTTAGCCCGGTATCGAACCGACCGACTCCAGGGGTAGTGTCAGAGCTGTAACTAATTGATAAACCAAGCACAGATGGTGGTTTTGTTCGGTCGGTCGTGAACTCGTAAAGCGTCTTTTCAAGCTTCTGAACTAACCCTCATGGGAGAATTAAAAGAGTGAGTTTTGAGCTCTCCCTGTCTCCATTTTGCCGGCAAACTGTGAAGCTTCCGGTCTCATGCGTTGACTGTCAAACCATTGCCAAAACTTGTTCATGTCGCCGTTGTAACCGGTAAAGCGGGAGACCTCATTGCCCTGCTCAAACAGCACAATGGTGGGGGTGGCAATCAGACTCTTCTGCAGTTTCCAGCCAGCAGGCGGTTGTCTTGACAGGGTGCTGGCAATCTTCACCTCGGCCCGCCAGTGGTCGAGAATGTCTGCCTTGAACTGTTGGCAGAAGTGGCAATCTTCCGCTTCGAAAACTACCAGCTGTCGTTGTGGATCAAGTTTTTCACCCTTCAGCGGGGCTGTCGTTGACGATTTTTTCAGATGGCTGTCATTGCTACCCGGGTAGATGACACCTGTACCACCCAGGCCACAGTAGCCATTAGGGTTTTTTACCAGGTAATCCTGGTGGTAGGTTTCTGCCGCAGCATAGTTGGTGAGTGGGGCGATTTCTGTGGTGATCTCGCCAAACTTGTTTGCCAGCAGGGCCTGTTGATAGATGTCGCGGGTTTTAACTGCAATGGTGGTCTGCTGATCATTGTGGGTATAGACCGCACTGCGGTAGTTTGAACCTACATCGTTGCCCTGACGGTCACCCTGAGTCGGATCATGGTTTTGCCAAAAACCGATCAATACCTCTTCCAGGCTGGTTCTGTTGTTATCAAACGTGACTTTTACCACCTCAGTATGGTTACGCTTATTGGTCAGTCCCAGTTTTCGCAGGGATTCATGACTGAGAATTTTGCGGTAGCTTGCCTCGATTTCACCATTCGCATAACCACTCTCCACATCGACGACACCCGGTAGAGCCGACATTCTTTTCTCCGCACCCCAGAAGCAGCCCATTCCCAGAATGATGCTCTCGAGATGATCTTGCTGATTGTTGGCCTGTGCGACTTGAAAGGGAGCCAAAACCAGCAGTGCCAGGGTCAGAAGTGTGTTGGAAGGGTTTTTCATAACTCAGCCTGTAACGAGTGTTGCTTCTGTGGAATTATCCACAGTTTAAGTTAATGGATATGGGTGAATCCTCACGTAAAGATCACGAAATCATCACCGCTTTGCTTCTGTCATTTACCGGCTCTGCGTATGATCAATTGCCTCGGGGCAGAGAGTCTCTGCCCCATGGCAATCGATTCAGGGTTTAGATTACTAACGTATCAATCGGCTCCCTTCTTCAGCTTTTGTGAAGCCTTTAATGTGCTGCGGTAGAAGCGTCCGAGTGCACGATCCCTGGCTCGCTTCTGTGCGATGGTTGCACTGTTTTGCTGCTGTTCCCGCATCAGTTTCTGATAGTTGACTAGACGTCGCTGGTCCAGCTCACCCTGTTCGATGGCTGACACGACGGCACAGCCTGGCTCACCCTGGTGGGCACAATCGCTGAAGCGGCATTGCTGTGCAAGGTTGGTGATATCGGAGAAGCTCTCTTCGATACCCTGCTCGCAATCATACAACTGCAACTCCCTCATCCCCGGGGTATCGAGCAGAATGCCACCGGAAGGGATAAAGTGCAGCGATCTACCGGTCGTGGTGTGGCGTCCCTTGCTGTCATCCAAGCGGATCCCCTGTGTGGCCTGCTGGTTACTCCCCATGAGTGTATTCACCAGAGTCGATTTTCCCACCCCGGAGGATCCCAGCAGGGCAACAGTTCTGCCGGTCGCGCACCAGAGATTCAGCTTCGCCACGCTGTCGCTCTGTTGCCCGTTAACATGGACCACGCTCAAGATTGGATCAATGGTCTGTATCTGTTGAACATAGGGCTCGGGATCCTGGCAAAGGTCTGCCTTGCTGAGTACCACCACAGGCTCCACCCCAGCCTCTGCAGCGATGGCGAGATAACGCTCGATACGGTTCAAATTGAACTCTTCATTGAGTGAGCTGACGATGAACAGGGTATCCACATTGGCCGCAATCAGCTGGGTTTCAACCTTACTCCCGGCCGCCTTGCGGGCGAACAGAGTGAGTCGGTCCAGCATTCTGTGAAAATGGTTTTCCCGCTCCAGCAGCAGCCAGTCGCCAACGGTCATGGCAGGCATTGAATGGGTAATGGGCAGGGGGGTAATTCCAGCTTCGGTTTCCACTTCCAGTCTGGAGCGATGCTGGGCGATTACCCGTCCGATGGTGAATGTTTCCAGCTCTTCCAGAGAGAGTTGTTGTTGGAAAGAGGGTGACCAACCCAGTTGGTGTAATGATTTATGGTTAGACATGAGTGCCCCCGATGCATAAAACGCATCGTTCTACTGACAATAACACGATGGGGCGTGGGCCCCGGTTATAAAAACCGGGCAGAGATTAGCTGGTGGTCAGCTGGCTGCCCGGGGGGTGTCGATTACACTCATTCATACCCTCCGGCTTGGATTGGTTAGCTGCCTGTAAATTAGCAGAATGAGCTGCCGGGATCAATCATCAGCCGAGACGAATGGTGGGTGTGCCGATTGACGCTTGGTTACGAGAATAAAACCGCCAATGAACGCCAGTCACCGCGAATCGACGCAAAAAGAAGTCATATCGCTAAGGCTCTTTGCGGCATTTTGCGGTGATTGGCGTTCATTGGCGGTTAATCTCATAGCAGTGGCCTGTTGCACCACAATTGATGCGCTGCAAGTGTACACAAGTAAATATCGTTAATTACTATGGGGATTTTGGCATGAATATTGTCTGTCTCGAACTCCATGTCTCATTCAAAACAGAAAAAACCACTGCGTGTGATGCTGGTGGACGATAAGTCCGACCGGCGGGAAATGATCGATTTTGCGCTGCGCGATATCGAGTGTGCGCTGGTGGCTTGTGTCTCCGGTGACGACGATCTGTTGTCTGCGGTACAGCAGTGCAACCCCGATGTGATTCTGATCGATATCGAGGCACCGGGCAGGGACACGCTGGAGAGCCTTGAATCGGTACAGACGACTGTGCCCCGTCCAATGGTGATGTTCTCCCAGGATGATAATAACCGGACGATTCGCCGCGCCACGCAGGCTGGGGTCAGCGCCTATGTGGTGGATGGCCTGCAGGGCAGCCGGGTTCGGCCGATCATCGATGCGGCGGTTGCGCGATTCCAACATTTCAACCATCTTGAATCGGAGTTGAAAAAAGCCCATCAGCAGCTGAATGACCGCAAGGTGATCGACAAGGCCAAGGGGATCATCATGAAGCAGCGCGGCCTGAATGAGGAGCAGGCCTATCAGGCGATGCGTAAGCTAGCGATGGACACCAATCGTAAGATAGCCGAGGTTGCCCAGAACATCATCGAAGCGGCCAGCATCCTCTCAGGATGATCCTGTGGTCTGCACTCTCTTGAGCCAAAATTGTGCATCTGCACAAACTTGGTGACTTTTTTTAGTGCGTGTGATCTCGATTGTTTGCCCTCGAGGTGAGCCGTTCTGCAAACTGAATGGTCCAGCCTATCTCTCTTTTTGCTGAACTAACTCTATTAAAAAACAACAACTAAGTTATTTTTGGCATCCCGTTCACTGGCGACTTTTGGAAACTTGGCATGTGGTTTGCTCTAAGTTTGCAAAGGTTGATTTTGGTCCAAAGGCGGACCGGCCCAATGGCGGGCATCCAACCGGTTTACGAATTCAGGTCAACGCAGGCCGACCTAGGACAAAGGCGTCCATTCCCACACGATCATCGATCGTGGCTGGGAGTGGGCGCTTTTTTTTTGCCTGCTGACAAATAGAGATTTTTTGACATTTACCAGAGGTGTTTTTCATGAGTTCAAGCAGTTTCATCAAGAACAGCAGTCGCAGGGGGTTCCTGAAACGGGCGGCGTTGACAGTCGCTTTGTCCGCCGGTCTTGGTTTGGCAAGCGGTACGGCATCTGCAGAGATTGGCTATCCCGAGAAGGAGGATCTTAAGTTCGGCTTTATTAAATTGACCGATATGGCGCCGTTGGCCATCGCCTACGAAAAGGGTTACTTCGAGGACGAAGGTCTGTATGTGACCCTGGAGGCCCAGGCCAACTGGAAGGTGCTGCTCGATGGGGTTATCGATGGGCAGCTGGATGGGGCCCATATGCTGGCCGGTCAGCCGTTGGCTGCGACCATCGGTTTCGGCACCAAGGCGCATATCGTCACCCCGTTCAGTATGGATCTCAATGGTAACGGCATTACCGTTTCCAATACGGTTTGGGAGCAGATGAAACCCCATGTGCCGAAACAAGCCGATGGCAAACCGGTTCATCCGATCAAGGCGGATGCCCTGAAGCCAGTAGTTGATCAATACAAGAAGGATGGCAAGCCCTTCAAGATGGGAATGGTCTTTCCGGTATCCACCCACAACTACGAGTTGCGTTACTGGTTGGCAGCCGGGGGAATCAATCCGGGCTACTACGCGCCGCACAAAGGTGATATCACCGGGCAGTTGAAGGCCGATGCGCTGCTGTCAGTAACACCGCCGCCACAGATGCCGGCGACACTGGAGGCGGGCACCATCTACGGTTACTGCGTGGGCGAACCTTGGAATCAACAGGCTGTATTCAAGGGGATCGGTGTGCCGGTGATTACCGACTATGAGATCTGGAAGGATAATCCGGAAAAGGTTTTCGGCATGACCAAGGAATTCACCGAGAAGTATCCGAATACCACCATCCGGGTTGTAAAAGCGTTGATTCGTGCCGGTAAATGGCTCGATGAGAACGACAATGCCAACCGTCCCGAAGCGGTCAAGATCCTCTCCCAGCCCAACTACGTGGGGGCCGATTATGAAGTGATCGCCAACTCCATGACCGGCACCTTCGAGTATGAGAAGGGAGACAAACGTTCGGTTCCCGACTTCAATGTCTTCTTCCGTTACAACGCCACCTATCCCTACTACTCGGATGCGGTCTGGTACCTGACCCAGATGCGTCGCTGGGGACAGATCTCGGAAAAGAAACCCGACAGCTGGTACGACAAAGTGGCGAAGAGTGTCTATCGCCCGGACATCTATCGGAAAGCGGCTGAGTCCCTGATTGCCGAAGGCAAGCTGAAAGCGGACGAATTCCCCGATTTCAAAACCGAAACCGGTTATCGCAAACCTCAGACCGAATTCATCGATGAGGTGACTTTCGATGGTACCAAACCCAATGAGTACATCGATAGTTTCAGCATCGGACTGAAGGGGGATGATCAGGTTTAAACCGGCGCAGGGTGCGGCTGGGCCGCACCCCGATTCGGCAAAAGCTTTCATGGTTGAGCAGGGACGCTCTTAATCGGTTCAGAGAAGCACCGACCTATTGAACAGGAAAACTAAGATGGCAACTTCAATATCATCAAAAACTTTCAATCTGCCATGGCTCGAGAGAACGCTCAATCGCCTGGCCAGTGATCAGTTCGGTAAATCTTTCACTCAGTTGTTCAAGCAGCTGCTGGTGCCCCTCATTACCTTGGTGATATTTCTCGGACTTTGGAGTGTCGGCGCCAAACATGTGGAGACATCTCTGGGTATCTTGCCCGGCCCGGTAAAAGTCTGGGAACAGACTCAGTCGCTCTACCAGGAGCATAATGCGGAACGGGCGAAAGCGGATGCCTTCTACGAGCGTATGCAGGGACGAATCGACAAGGCGGTAGCTGCAGGTCAGCCGGAAGAGCGTATCGAACGGATGCGGGCCAGAAAATATACCGGCAAAGAGACCTTTTTCGATCAGATTCTGACCAGTCTGCTGACGGTGATGGCAGGCTTTCTGGTTGCCTCGTTGATCGCCATTCCTATCGGCATCGTCTGTGGCATGAGCGCGACTCTCTACACCGCGATCAATCCATTGATCCAGATCTTCAAACCGGTTTCGCCCCTCGCCTGGCTGCCGCTGGTGACGATGGTGGTCTCGGCACTCTATGTGACCGATGATCCGCTCTTCTCCAAGTCGTTTCTCAACTCGGCGATTACCGTCACCCTCTGTTGTCTCTGGCCCACCATCATCAACACCACGGTGGGTGTATCCGGCGTCGATAAGGATCTGATCAATGTCAGCCGGGTATTGCGACTCAACGCCTTCACCAAGACGGTGAAGATCGTATTGCCCTCGGCGATTCCGATGATTTTTACCGGTCTGCGCCTGTCACTGGGTATCGGCTGGATGGTACTGATCGCCGCCGAGATGCTGGCGCAGAACCCGGGCCTGGGCAAGTTTGTCTGGGACGAGTTTCAAAACGGCAGCTCCGACTCCCTGGCGAGGATCATGGTGGCGGTGCTGGTGATCGGTTTTATCGGTTTTCTGCTCGATCGCGGCATGCTGATGCTGCAGCGGAGCTTCAGCTGGGACAAGAACGCGGTACTGCGCTAACAGCGTCAAGCGTGTAATGAATTGATTGGATAACAGTATGAACAACTATCTGAATATCGACCATGTCAGTATCACTTTCCCGACCGACAGCGGTCCGTTGAATGTGTTGAACGATGTGGACCTGAAAGTCTCACAGGGGGAGTTCATCTCTCTCATCGGTCACTCGGGCTGCGGTAAGTCCACGGTGCTGAATATTGTTGCCGGACTGCTCAACGCCACCGAGGGTGGGGTGATACTCGAAGAGAAGGAGGTCACCGAACCCGGGCCGGATCGTGCGGTGGTGTTTCAGAACCATTCGCTGCTGCCCTGGCTGACCGTCTATGACAATGTGCGCCTGGCGGTGGATCAGGTTTTCAAAAAGAGCAAGTCGAAAGAGGAGCGGCATCGCTGGACTCTGCATAACCTGGAACTGGTGCATATGTCTCATGCCCTCGATCGTAAGCCGGATGAGATATCGGGCGGTATGAAACAGCGCGTCGGTATCGCCCGGGCCCTGGCCATGGAACCTAAAGTGCTGTTGATGGATGAACCCTTCGGTGCGCTCGACTCATTGACCCGCACCCATATGCAGGACTCCCTGATGGAGATCCAGGCGCGGCTCAACAACACGGTGATCATGATCACCCACGATGTGGATGAAGCGGTACTGCTCTCCGATCGGATCATCATGATGACCAACGGTCCTTCAGCCACTATCGGTGAGATTCTCAACATCGATCTGCCCAAGCCACGCAACCGCCTGGCTCTGGCGGAGAACCCGGTCTACAACCACTACCGGGCGGAAGTGGTGCGTTTTCTTCACGAGCGTCATCAGCAGCCGGAAGAGGAGAAAAACCTGCCGGAGGCTGAGGCTGAAAGCGATACCGTGGTCGATCTTTCGGCCTGGTTGAAATCGAGTCAATCCGCCACCGGCAAGACCCTGGAAAAGGATCAGCTTACCCTGGGTTTTATCCCGCTCACCGACTGTGCTCCCCTGGTGGTGGCGAAAGAGAAAGGTTTCTTTCACCAGCAGGGATTGAACGTGGAGCTGTCACGGGAGAACTCCTGGGCCAATATTCGCGATAAGGTGGGCATCGGTATGCTCGATGGTGCCCAAATGCTGGCAGCCATGCCCCTGGCCAGTGCCCTGGGCGTAAGCGGTTCAGTGCCGATGATCACCGCCATGAGTCTCGACCTCAACGGTAACGGTATCACGGTATCCAACGATATCTATCAGCGCATGGTCGCCACCGGTGAAACCGAACTCGATACCCTGGCCGGCAGTGGCCGGGCACTCAAGCAGGTGATCGAAGAGAACCGCGCCGCAGGCGGCAAGCCACTGATGTTCGCCACAGTGTTTCCCTATTCATCCCACAACTATCTGTTGCGCTACTGGTTGGCCGCATCCGGTATCGATCCCGACAACGACATCCAGTTGACCGTGGTGCCGCCACCGCAGATGGTCAACTATCTGCAGGCCGGGGTAATCTCCGGGTTCTGCGTCGGTGAACCCTGGAACACCCTGGCGGTTTGCAACGGCCTGGGTCATACCCTGGCCGCCAGTTACGACATCTGGAACAACCATCCGGAGAAGGTGTTCGGGGTGGCCAGCAGTTGGGCGGCCGCCAACCCCAATACCCACCAAGCGGTGATTACCGCATTGATCAAGGCGTGTGAGTGGATCGATCAAGCGGAAAATCGCAAAGAGGTTTGTGAGCTGCTGAGTCAGGGACGCTACGTCAATGCGCCCCAGGAGATTCTGGAGAAGTCGATGCTCGGCACCTTTCAGTTTTCCCGGGATGAGGCGGCCGTGGCGCGGGCCGACTTCAATGTCTTCAATCGTTACAGCGCCAATTTTCCCTGGCGTTCTCATGCCGTCTGGTTTTTGACCCAGATGGTCCGCTGGGGGCAGCTACGTGATCCGATTGACCTGCAGCGGATCGCCAAACTGGTCTATCAGCCGGAGATCTACCGCAAGGCGGCTGCCGCCCTTGCCATCGATCTGCCTCAGGCTGACATCAAATCGGAGGGAACCCATGGCGAAGCCTGGCAGCTTGCCGGTGAGCCGCACAACCTGGCGATGGGCTCGGACAAGTTTTTCGATGGCAAGGTGTTCGATCCGGAACATCCCATCGACTACCTCACAGAGCAACAGGTCAGCAATCTGGGCTGCTCTGTTGAAGCGTTGCTGCAAGCAAACCCATCCAAGCGATCCACCTCACCGGATACCGAGCCTTTGACCGAAGAGGCAAGCCAATGAAAAAACAGAAACTGATCCTG
>JAKSBX010000048.1 GCA_022360905.1 Chromatiales bacterium | reverse complement strand
CTTTTTCAGGGTGTCACTATGTCACTTTCTGGTCGGCACAAATCCACAACAGATTCCTGATATTTCTACAAGAATTAAAAGAAACGGAACCGGTTTACTGAAGTAAAAAACAATCTGCTTCTCTGTCATTCCGGTGAATACTGGAATCCATGAGCCAGGGATGGATATAAAGAAAGGATCCGGTTCGCAGTTGTTGATAACAGATCGTACTCCAGAGGAGATTGCAAAATGTTTCTTCCAACTGATCAAGCTCTGGCAATCGATATTCGCAGCAGTGCAGAGGTTATGTTGTATGGTGTGGCTGAAGATGCGGATGCCCACATTCCCTACTATGGTGGGCCGATTGATGAGTGGAATGTATTTCAGCAAAGCTTTCTCACCCATGGTAACACCGATTTTATCAATGGAGTTTTTGATCTGATAAGAGAGTATGGGCTTTATCGGGATAGCTCAATTGTATTGTTGACTAAGTCGAATCGTAAAGGGGTGAGGGCTGCAAGTCTGCTTCAAGTTGCTGGGTATAGGAATATACGCGTTGTTCAAAGAGTGGGTAACTCAGATAGCTTGGTGGAAGTTGCTCGTAAAAAGCAGGCATATACCTGTGAAAAAGAAGGGGGTATGGAGGAGGGGGGTTATTCACCTTATCCTTCTGCGACTCTGCAATAAAACTTATTTCTACGAGAATCGGTTCGCAATATTGGTGTTAGTGTAATAGCCGTAATTTGATCGCGAATTGAGCGGGATATCTACAATATGGGTGCTAATCTGTATTTGAATGTCGGTTTAATCGAAGGATTGAATCGATTGTTATCATAAAATTGTTCCACTAGAAATTTTGCCTCGCCAGAAAAATTTGTGGGTTGATTCTGGCATGGGTATGTGTGTGATTCATAGACATCCTTTCACTATAATTGGGTGTTATGAACAGAGAAATTCAACAAGATTACATTAGGTTCGCTTTGTATGAAGAATCTGGTGTACAGGCTTTGTTTGCAGACACTACGGCATCTCCAAGCCCAGTTTAAGTTGGATTTGGAACTGGCTAGATTGAAATGATCTCTATGAATCACTCAGCTTAGATCGATAACCCGGCGGTTTGTTGATTTTGTTCGCTAATCTTCCGCTATTCTGGATTACCTATCATCAGTTTATGAGATTTGATACCATTTGCCGGGAGGTTCCACGTATATCATATCGGAATCATCCTTTGCTTCCATGATGGTTATTATACGTGTGTTGAGAACTTCCTTAATTGGAGGTGTTGTTTTTCTTCCTTTGGTTTTTAGCTTTTTATTTTTTTTATCTGATATCTGTAAGCTGCCATCTGGCCTTATCGCCAATGTATACTCAAATGCCGACTTTTTAGATTTGATGTTACAAAACTTGGCCATAATTCACCTGCTAAAAAAGTTTATTTGTGGAAAGCTGGCGGGAGCCAGAAAAGAGGTCTTTCCAATCTGCATCCGATCCGATTAAACCAAATCACTACGTCTCCATTCACTTCCTGAACTACTTTCTCTTCACCTTGTATCCCTTTCGGGTGAAGAGAAACTCAATATGAGACGTCCTGTTTATACGTTTATGCGGAAAGTATGCGGATAAGGTTAAATGAAAAAAAATACGTCAACAAGGAAAAATTTCCTGTAACCCAGTGTATTAAATAATGCAGTGAAATGGCGCCTAAGCCGTTAACTCTTGGGCTTCTGTCATTATATACAACAGAGCCTCGCTAAGTGGTTGTCAAAAGCGCAAAAGTCACATGCGAAAATGGCCTTATATTTCACTAAGCAATTTAATATACTGCGGTAGCTATATTTAGACTGGCCACCAAAAACCTGGTGGATCAATATATGCCCAGCGAGAGCCCTTTGCTTCGACAATTGTCAATTTCCGCACGTTGAGTACTTTCTTGATTGGCGGGCATTTTCGTTTCGAAGGTTTTATAAGTTTCATCTCGCCGTCACTGTCATCATATACTTTGACGGTCCCGTCAGGTTTCAATACCAGAGTATAATCAAAAATAGACGCGTTATCTTTTTTCTTGGCTTTTGTCTTTTTTCCTCTATCG
>JAKSBX010000112.1 GCA_022360905.1 Chromatiales bacterium | reverse complement strand
TTAGATTGCTGGATCATCGAATACCCAGACCACGTTGTTCTCGTGGTTGCCGGTATCCTCACCGATCAGTACCCGACCGTCGTCCATGATCAGCAGGTTGTCCGGGTTGGAGATATTGTTGACGTTACACTCGTTGACCGAACGGTCAGCGTAGTAAGGACCACCAACGATCGCCGGTACCATGGTCATCACATCGACCTCACCGGCCGCGTTGCGCATCAGCTTCATGCGGTAGACAACACCGCACTTGCCGTTGTCGCCGTTCAGCTGGATGTCACCTTCGCCGTCGCTCATGGTCTTGTCGAAGCTGGACATGGCCATGTACATGTAGGCCTGGTCGCCGTCAGCCGCGCCACCGTTCCACCAGCTCGAGGCCAGGTTGTAGTTGATGTTGACACCTTCCATCTTGCGGAACTCACCGGTGGCACCCAGGGCAACCGCCGCTTTACGGCTCTCCAGGTAGGCGACACGGTCATCGCTGAAGGGGTTGGCGTCGACAGTGACGTCTTCGTCACAGCTCAGGTCAGCACCCGATTTGGACTCGGCCCAGTCACAGACCTGCTCGTCGGTGATGTAGTTGCCATCGGCGAAAGAGCCGTCGAAGGAGGCGATGGCCGCTTCGATCTCCGCTTCGCCCATGCTGGCCAGTTCGATCCACTCGATACCCAGTGCCGCTTCGGCAGGATCGTTCACGCCGGCAGCCTGAGTGATCTTGGCGGCATACAGGGTGCCTGCGCTCATGTCGCCGGCCACATCGGCGACGAACTTGAAGAACACAACGCCGGTACCGTCGTCGCTGAGGAAGACCGTTCTATCGTCAGGCATGACGACCGAGTTCTCATGTGAGAAGCGGCCCATGGTCTCCAGCTTGTTGACGCTGACGTTGGCAACTGCTGCATCAGCGGCGTTGCCGATCTCGACGATGTAACCGTAGCGGTATGGGTTCGGCCAGTCGCCGCTGCCATCCGTGGGATATCCCAGATAGGTGGCCAGTGCCTGAGGATTGCTGAAGTACTCGTAGTCAGGATTGAACCAGTCCGAGGTGTCATCAAAGTAGAGCTCCTCGGCAGACATTGGGGTGTTCCAGGGGCTCACGGTACCGAAACAGTTGACCCAGGTACCGCCGACACCGGAGAAGTCGATCATACCTTCCTGGGTGATGTTGCCGTAACCGGCATCGGTCAAGCCGCTCACCTGAATACGGCTCATGCTGCCGGGACGGTCTTCCCAGTTGGTGTAGACATAGAAACCGCCGTTGCCGTCGGAGACAACACCATTGAAGTCAGGATCGTTGGAGCTCTTGATCAGCGTGGTGCCGTCCTGAGCCATGATGTCACCCATGCTGGTACCGTCATCGAGCGCATCACCCTGCTGAGTCAGCACCTGGTAGGACCCGACAGCCGTCATGACCACCTCTTTCTGGGCCGTGGTGACCGGCAGGTCGAGCGCACCGAAGTTCTCCGGCAGGGCCGAGAAGTCCTGGCCGACGATGACACCCACGGTGCCTTTGTCGAAGACTTTACCGGCCGCATCGGTGGTGGTGTTGCTGCTGCTGGGATGCTGAACATTCAGGAACAGGGTATTGTCGCTGTTGAGATAGAGGCCGGTGAACTCGGCATCCAGTGGTGCAGTCGCCAGGCGCTTCAGGCCCAGGGGAACATAATTGGTGATACCGTCAGCACCATCCGTACCGTTGGTACCGTCAACACCGTTTTGACCATCGACACCGTCGTCCCCATCATCGCCGTCACAGCCGGTAAGCAGCAGAGATGAACACAAGATAGCTGCCGCGATGGATGCCGGCAAAGCTAACAGACGAAATGATTTCTTTTGCAACATAGAATATGCTCCCCTAAAAGGCGTAATACTTGTAAGCCGCGTGCATTCTAGGTAGCAGGTATTGCGAAACAGTGTCATATTAGTGTCTCTTTTATGAATGCTATATTTCATGCGTATGTGTTCGGCAACGGGAATCGGATGCGGGGTTGCAGCCTTTCGTTCGAGTCGACTCAGGTAGCCGGAGGCACAGTGATCGATAACTTGCGGGCCTTTATCAACAACACCCGATGAAACAATGAAAATAATTATTCTCGGTGCCGGTCAGGTTGGACGCTCGGTTGCCAATGCGTTGGTCAGTGAAGCCAATGACATCACGGTGGTTGACCAAAACCTGGACCTGCTGACTGAACTGCAAAACCGTCTTGATCTGGGCACCGTCAGGGGGCATGCGGGTCATCCCGATGTGCTGCGCCGGGCCGGGGCGGAAGACGCGGATATGATTCTGGCGGTCACCAACAGTGATGAGACCAACATGGTGGCCTGCCAAGTGGCCTATACGGTGTTTCATACCCCCACCAAGATCGCCAGGGTTCGCGCCCAGGGCTATCTCGACTACCCGAAACTGTTCGAGAAGCCAGGATTTCCTGTTGATGTATTGATCAGCCCTGAACAGTTGGTGACCGACTACATCCTCAAGCTGATCGAGTATCCCGGCGCTCTGCAGGTACTCGATTTTGCCGATGGGCGGGTGCGCCTGGTAGGTGTCAAGGCCTACTACGGTGGCCCTTTGGTGGGCAATGAACTCTCCACCCTCTATCACCATATGCCCAATGTGGATGCCAGAGTGGCGGCCATCTATCGGGAGGGTGAGGTAATCCAGCCCCAGGGGGATACGGAGATCAAGGCGGAGGACGAGGTCTTCTTCATTGCCGCTGCCGAGAATATCCGCTCGGTGATGAGTGAACTGCAGAAGCTCGAAAAGCCCTACAAACGACTGATCCTGGCCGGCGGTGGTAATATCGGTCGGCGATTGGCCTCCTCCCTGGAACAGAAATATCGGGTCAAACTGATCGAAAACAATCAGTCCCGGGCACGGGAGATCGCCGAGCGTCTCGACATGACCATTGTGCTCCACGGGGATGCGGCGGATGAAGATCTGCTGCTGGAAGAGAATATCGAAAACACCGATGTCTTCTGTGCGGTCACCAATGATGACGAAGCCAACATACTCTCCGCGATGCTCGCCAAACGTCTTGGCGCGGCACGGGTGATGGCGTTGATCAACCGGCCCTCCTATGTGGACCTGGTGCAGAGCGGAACCATCGATATCGCCATCTCACCTCAGCAGGCCACCATCGGCACCCTGCTGACCCATGTGCGTCGGGGAGATGTGGCCCAGGTTCACTCGCTGAGACGTGGCGCGGCCGAAGCGATCGAGGCGGTTGCCCACGGAGATCACAGCTCATCCAAAGTGGTTGGCCGTGCCATCGAGGAGATCAAGCTGCCCAAGGGCACAACCATCGGTGCGGTGGTACGGGGTGAGACCGTGTTGATCGCCCACCACGACACCATGATCGAGAGTGGTGATCACGTGATCCTGTTTCTGGTGGACAAGCGCAAGATCCGTGAAGTGGAAAAACTTTTCCAGGTCGGTGTGACCTTTCTTTAAGGGCCTGTCAGAAAGATGCATCTGTTTGTGGTACAGCGAATATTGGGTGTGTTGCTGATGGTATTCAGCCTCACCATGCTACCGCCCCTGGCGATCTCCGTATGGGCGGACGATGGTGCGCTGATCGGTTTTACCGACGCCTTTATCGTGACCCTGGGTCTTGGGGTGGCCTTCTGGGCGCCGGTGCGCAACAAGCACCAGGATCTCAGGGTGCGGGATGGCTTCCTTGTGGTGGTGATGTTCTGGGTGGTGCTCGGTCTGACCGGTTCCCTGCCGTTCATGTTTGCCGAAAGTTTCAACATGAGCCTGACCAATGCGGTGTTCGAGTCGGTCTCCGGATTGACCACTACCGGGGCGACTGTGATCGTAGGCATCGATGAACTGCCGATGTCGATCCTCTACTACCGTCAGCAACTTCAGTGGCTAGGGGGTATGGGTATCATCGTTCTGGCCGTCGCTGTACTGCCGATGCTGGGTATCGGTGGTATGCAGCTCTACCGTGCCGAGACACCGGGGCCGGTGAAGGATAACAAGCTGACCCCAAGGATCACCGAGACCGCCAAGGCGCTCTGGTTTATCTATCTGGGTCTGACACTGAGCTGTATGCTTGCCTATTGGCTGGCCGGCATGGAGCCGTTCGACGCCCTGGGCCATGCCTTCTCAACGGTGGCGATCGGCGGTTTTTCCACCCACGACGAGAGCATCGGTTACTACGACAGCACCCTGATCGAGATGATTGCCGTGGTCTTCATGCTCCTCTCCGGAGTCAACTTTGCGCTTCATTTTCTCGCCTTCCGCCGGCGCTCACTGAGAACTTACTTCGAGGATTCGGAGTTTCGCGGCTACATCACCACCCTGACCATCGTCATCATTCTGGTCTCTGTCGCCCTCTTTCTGATGGGGGTCTATGGCACCTGGAGCGAATCGATCACCCGTGGCATCTTCCAGGCGGTATCGATCGGCACCACAACCGGCTTCACCACTGCCGACTACTCTTTGTGGCCGGGCTTCATCTCGATCCTGTTGCTCTTCACCAGCTTCATTGGCGGTTGTGCCGGCTCGACCGGCGGCGGCATTAAAGTGATTCGTTTTCTGCTACTGGTCAAACAGGGGCTGCGTGAGATCAATCGTCTGATCCACCCCAACGCGGAGATCCCGATCCGGGTCGGCAGCAAGACCATCCCCTGGCGCATCGTCGATGCGGTGTGGGGCTTCTTTGCCCTCTATGTGGCCAGCTTCGGCGTGATGTATCTGGCGCTGGCCTCAACCGGCCTGGACCTGATGACCTCCTTTTCAGCGGTCGCGGCGAGTATCAACAACCTGGGTCCCGGATTGGCCGGTGTGGGCGCCCACTACGCTGACATCAACGACCCGGCAAAATGGATACTCTGCTTCGCCATGCTGCTTGGACGTCTGGAGATCTTCACCCTGCTGGTGCTGCTGACTCCTGCCTTCTGGCGCAAGTAGCCTGATCGAGAGAAGGGCTTTTTTATTATTTAGTCCGCAAATGAACGCTAATGAACGCAAATGTTTAAAAGTAAAAAAATATAAAAACCGGATTAGTACTACTGCCTATGCACAGTTGGCATAGGAATCAATCTTATCCCCTGCCTTATTTGCGTTCATTAGCGTTCATTAGCGGACTGATTCTCTTAAAAGCCGAACGCACCGAAAGCCCCAACCAGAACTGCGTAGCGCAGGCCTTTGCCAATGCCGATGAAGAGGCTGGCCGGGATCAGCCTGACCCCGCTCCAGCCGGCAGCCAGGCAGAGTGGATCGCCCACCACGGGGAGCCAGGAGAGCAGCAGTGCCGGACTGCCGTAGCGGCCGATCCGTTCCAGCGCCTGTCGCTGACGCTGATCCTTCAGGCCCTTTCTTGGAAAACGTTTCGCCAGCCACCAGCCGATCAGCCAACTGCTCAGTCCACCCAGGGTATTGCCCAGGGTGGCTGTCAGCCAGAGAGTTTGGGGTGCGTGGTTCGACTGCTGAAGATGCCAGAGCAGCAAGGCTTCCGAGCCTCCCGGGAGGAGGGTGGAAGCGAGGAAGCTGCCGCTGAAAAGGGTCAGGAGTGGGAAGTCGATAGTGGTACTCGGTGATTCAGCCCGATAGCCGCAGCACGCCTCTAAGAGGGGGGCGGGGTGGCCAGTTCGGCATCTGCCGTCTCGCCCTCTGCCGCCTTTTCCAACTGGTGATCCTTGGCCATCAATACATAGATCGAGGGCAGCACAAACAGCGTGAACAGGGTACCCACCGCCATGCCCCCAACCAGTACCAGGCCAATCGAGTTTCTCGCCGCCGCACCGGCACCGGTGACCAGGATCAGCGGGAAGTGGCCCGCCACCGTGGCGAAGGTGGTCATCAGGATCGGCCGCAGTCGGGTCATCGCCGCCTCCTGTACCGCATCGATCTTGCTCAGCCCCTGCTCCTGCAGCTTATTGGCGAACTCGACGATCAGGATGCCGTTTTTCGCAATCAGGCCCACCAGGGTCACCAGGCCGACCTGGGCATAGATATTCAGGGTGGTGGTCCAGCCGTTGGTCCAGAAGGGCAGGTTGGGATTGGGTATCTTCAGAAAGGTGAACAGCAGGGCACCGAACATCGCCAGGGGAACAGAGCCCAGCAGGATGATGCCCGGGTCACGGAAGGAGTTGAACTGCACCGCCAGGGCGAGAAAAATCATCACGATCGCCAGCGCAAAGGCGGGCAGAAACTTGTTGCCTTCCTGACGCAGTTGCCTCGACTCACCGGTGTAGTCGATGCCGTAACCCGGTGGCAGGATCTCGGCCGCTGCCTCCTCAAGTACCGCCAGTCCCTGGTCCAGGGTGCGGTTGGTCATGCCGGAGAGTTTCACAGCATTCAACTGCTGGAAGCGGTTGAGTGAGCGGGGCACCGTGGTGTTTTCGATATGCGCAACCGCACTCAATGGGATCAGTTCACCCTCAGGCCCGCTGACATAGATCTCGGTCAGCTGATCCGGATTGAGCCGCTGGGAGCGTTCGATCTGCGGAATGACCTTGTAGCTGCGACCGGCGATATTGAAGCGGTTGACATAATCCCCGCCGAGTGCCGCCGCCATATCGAGGCCAACCTGGTTGAGGTCGAGCCCGAGTGCGCCGATCTTATCCCGGTCGAGGACCACCTGGGCCTGGGGCTGGTCATACTTCAGATCGATCTGCGGCGGAAACATGAACATACCGCTTTCGATCGCCTTGCCCTGAATCTGCTGGGCGAATTCCAATAGCTGTTTGGCATCCGCCGTCGAGGTGATCAGGAACTCGATGGGAAAGTTGCTGCCGCCGGGCAGGGCCGGTGGGGTGGTGGCAAAGATCTGAAATCCGGGTACCGAGGCGAGCTTGCCCTGGATCTCCTGCTGGATCTCGAACACGGTGCGCTCCCTCGGTGCCTGCCAGGGTTTGACCACCACACCGGAAAAACCGTCGGTATCGAATTGGGCGCCCACCGAGGGAGCGAACAGAATCTGGAAGCTGAGATCCGCCTCCTCCACATCGAGGAAGGCCTTCTCCACCGCAGCACCATAGAAGCGTTTCTGGTCAGCGGTGGCATTGGCCGCGGAGTTGATGATGCCGAACACCACGCTCTGATCCTCACTGGGGGCCAGCTCCTTGGGGGATTGCATGTACATCGGCACAGCTGCCGCGGCCACCACCAGCCAGATCACATAGACATAGGGTCTGGCCTGCAGGGTGCGACCGATCAGTCGGCCATAGCCGGTGCGCAGCCGGTCGAAGTGGTGGTTGACCCAGCCGGTGAATCCCTTCTCCTCATCGGCGGCACTCTTCAACATATGTGCCGACATCATCGGCGACAGGGTGAGGGCGACGATACCTGAGATGGTAACCGTCCCCGCCAGGGTCAGGGCAAATTCGCGGAACAGGGAGCCGGTCAATCCTCCCTGTAGGGCGATCGGCATGTAGACGGCGGCCAGGGTGACGGTCATGGCGATCACCGGACCGAGCAGTTCCCGGGCGCCGAGCAGGGCGGCCTCCCTTTTGCTGCGGCCCTCCCGAAGATGGCGTTCGATATTCTCCACCACCACGATGGCATCGTCCACCACCAGCCCCACCGAGAGCACGATGGCCAGCAGGGTCAGCAGATTCAGGGTAAAGCCGAAGATCTGCATCAGAAAGATACTGCCGATCAGCGAGACCGGTATCGCGATGGTCGGCACCAGGGCCGATCGGATCGAACCGAGAAACAGGAAGATCACCGCGATCACGATCAGCAGCGTATCCCCCAGGGTCTTGGTCACTTCGGTGATGGCGTTGGCGATGTACTCCGAGGCGTCGTAACCGATATTCACTTCCAGCCCGGAGGGCAGATCCTTGGCGATGGCATCGATCTCCACCCGCACCAGCTTGATGACATCGATGGTGTTGGCGCTGGGCAGTGGGAAGATGCCCATGAAGACGGCGGTCTGACCGGTGTAGCGCACCGAGGTGTCGTAGTCCTCCGCGCCTAAGGTTACATCGGCGATATCCTGCAGTCGCACGATGCTGTCGCCGCTCTGGCGGATGATCAGCTGTTCGAACTCTTCCACCGAATGGAGATCGGTGTTGGCGGTCATGTTGACCTGCACCAAAGAGCCCTTGGTGGTGCCGATGGCGGCGAGAAAGTTGTTGGCGGCCAGTGCCTGGCGTACCTGGGATGGGCTGACATGCAGCGCCGCCATCTTGTCCGGCTTCAGCCAGATGCGCATGGCGAAGGTACGGGCCCCCAGCACCTCGGCCCGCTGTACCCCGGCGACGGCGGCGAGTCTGGGTTGAACCACCCGGATCAGATAGTCGGTGATCTCCGCCTGGGAGAGGATATCCGAGGCGAAACTGAGATAGGCCGAGGCGAACTGGGAGTCGGCGGACTGAATCGAAATCGCCGGCACCTGGGCCTCGGTGGGCAGGTCGTTGCGCACCTGGTTCACCTTCGCGGTGATCTCGGCCAGGGCCTTGGTGGGCGGGTAGTTGAGCTTCAGCCGGGCATTGATCATGGAGAAGCCCTGCAAACTCTTCGACTCGATATACTCAATGCCGTCGGCGGAGGCGATCGCCTGTTCCAGGGGGGTGGTGATGAAACCGCGTACCAGCTCCGCATTGGCTCCCACATAGACCGTGGAGATGTTCACGGTAGAGTTTTCGCTCAGCGGATACTGACGGATATTGAGGCTGTTCCAGGCCTGAATGCCGGCAATCACGATCAGCATGTTGACCACGATGGCGAGCACCGGGCGTTGGATAAAGAGATCGGTAAAGGCTTTGGTCTTACCCACTGGATAGATGTCCCTATGTGATTTAAAGGATCTTGATAGATGCCTGGATCTGGCTTATTCGTTTGCTGGCTGGGGTTCCAGCTTGGCATCCAATGCCAGACTGTTGTCCACCACCACCGCCATGTTCGGCCGCAACTTGAACACCCCACTGGTGACTACGGTCTCACCCTCCTTGAGGCCGGTGATCACCGACACATAGTCTCCCCGGGTCTGTCCCAGACGGATGATCTGCTGACGCAGGGTTTTCTGTTCCTCGCCGGTTGCCTCATCCTTTGTAGTGTCGATGACAAACACCGTATCTCCGTAAGGGGCATAGAGCACCGAAGTGGCCGGAATGGCGAGCACCTCATCCTGCTGCGGCATGATCACTTCGATATTCGCGAACATCCCGGGACGCAGCAGCTCCTCCTGGTTCGACAGGGTGGATCTGATCCGCACGGTGCGAGTCGCCTGATCGATCTCCGGGTTGATGGCGATGATCTTGCCGCTGAAGCTCTTATCCTGCGCTGCATCGGTGGTGATGCGTACCTCATTGCCGACAGCGACGCTGGAAAAGCGCTGCTGGGGCAGGGAGAAATCCGCGTAGATCGGGTCGATGGTCTGCAGGGTCACCACCGGCGTGCCTTGTTCGATGATCTGCCCCAGGTTGATCTGACGCAGTCCAAGCTGACCGGAGAAGGGTGCGCGTAGGGTCTTTTTGGCGATGGTCGCTTTTACATTCTCAACCTGAGCAGTGGCCTGCTTGTAGTTGGCTTCGGCGGTATCCAGGTCTGACTGGGATACGGTCTTGTTGGCGCGCAAGCCGCGATTCCGGTCGAGATTGATGCGTGCCAGTTTCTCCGCGGCCTCGGCCGATCGCAGCTGTGCCTCCTCGGCGGTGGTGTCGAGTCGCACCAGCAGGTCACCAGCTTTGACCCGGTCGCCGGACTCAAAGGCGATCTCGCTGACTTTGCCGCCCAGTTCCGCACTCACGGTGACTCCCTGAACGGCAACCAGGGACCCGGTGGCCGAGAGGGTGTTGGGCCACTGTTGCCGCTTCACTTGGTCGGCGGTGACGATCTCCGGTGGCATGGTCATCTGCATATCGGCCATGGCCTGGAACTGCTGCATTTTGATCGCGGCTGGAATACCGATCAATACGGCCAGTCCGATAATCGTCAGCATTACTCTTTTCAGCATTTGCTCTTCATCCCTGCTAGGTCGCTTAGGTTTTTGATTGTATCGGATCGAGAAGGCGAGTGAGTCGCTGGTGCAGTGGATTCGACTGCTGGACTGAATCAGAACCGACTCGGTCTATAACTCGCTATGAGAGTGTAATTTTTGCGTTGCGTCAAGTGCCGGTCTTATTAACCCGGCGACCAATTAGTTCACTTTCAGGACTTCAAGCAGACCCTTGCTCTGCGTTATGGCTAATCATCAGACAGGTGAATTGGCGGAAGGTGCCGGAAAGATCCAGCATCGATAGGGCAGACGACGCTTGAAGTCCTCCGGCACCACCTGTTGGGTGATCTCCTGGCAGCCGGCACGCTGCGCCAGTTCCGGGGCCAGCTTGAAGCCTTTGCGGTTAGTGGAAAAGATCAGTTGCCCATTCGGATTGAGCAGACCAAGGCAGGCATCGATCAATCGCTGCTGATCCCGCTGAATATCCAGGGTTTCATCCATACGTTTGGAGTTGGAGAAACTCGGGGGGTCGAGAATGATCAGGCCAAACTGGCGGCGCTCCCGGTTGGCCCGCTGCAGATAGTGGAAGACATCCTCCCGGACCAGCTCATGCTCATCGCCGCTAAAGCCATTCAGCTTGAGGTTTCTTAGCGTCCACTCCTGATAAGTGTTGGACATATCCACACTGACCGTGGCCAAAGCGCCTCCAGCCGCTGCGTAGACTGAGAAACTCCCGGTATAGGCAAACAGATTCAGTACCCGCTTGCCGGCGGCCTTGTCGCGCACCAGCTTGCGGGTGTTGCGGTGGTCGAGGAACAGACCGGTGTCCACATAGCGTCTCAGCTCCACTTCAAAGCGCAAGCCGTCTTCACTGACAACCATTGGCTCGCCAAGCTCTCCTGTCTTCTCATATTGATTCAGTCCCCGCTGCCGCTGGCGCGTCTTGACCGCGATCCGACTTTGCGGTGTCTGCAGGGTTTCAGCGACTGCGTCGATGATCTGCTGCTGTTGGGCCTGGTCCAGGGGTTGTATCCCTTTGCGGGCAAAGATCTGCAGATGGGCCTGGCCATCATACCAGTCGATGGCCAATGGGAATTCGGGAATGTCCCGGTCATAGATACGAAAACAGCTGATCTCCCGACGCCTGGCCCATTTGCTCCAGTGGCGAAGGTTTTTCTGCAGACGGTTTGAAAAGGCCTGAATGTCCATCAGTGGCGTTGTTCGGGGTCGGATCGATGTTTAACGGGGATGCAGGTCAGGCGGGCGCCAGGCACCGATCACCAGGGTCAGCCAGCCAACGATGAATGCGCTGCCGCCGATCGGTGTCAACAGGGCCAGGCTACGCAGATCGGTCAATGCCATAACGTAGAGACTGCCGGAGAAGAGCAGAATGCCGGCCAGAAACAGCCAGCCGGACAACAGCAGTGCGCGAACCGGATGGTGCAGGATCAGCAGTCCGACGCCGAACAGGGCCAGCGTGTGCAGCCCCTGATAGTGGACGGCTTTCTGCCACCAGATCATATGGCTGGCGGGGATGGCCCGTTCTAGTGCATGGGCGCCAAAGGCACCCAGCGTAACCAGCAGCAATCCGCTGATTGCGGCAATGATGATAAAACGCCTCGCCATGCTACTGCCCCTCGTCCAACTGCTTCAGTTCAGCCAGGATACCGAGCACCATCTGCTCGGTACGGCTGTCCATCCCCTTGCACAGCTTGTCGGCTTCCCTTTCACCATTGATCATCGGTCTGATCACCGCGGCCAGGTGGGCCATCGGGCCGCCCGCTTTGCTCATCTGGTCAGCCATCTCGGCGATAATCTGTAGCGCTTGTACGTTTCCGGACCCCGCAGCATGGATCATTGAAGCCAGCCCGGGGGCCGCCAGAGCGGGATCCGGTTTGGTGTTCGGGTCGGGCAGGGTTGAGGGGTCCTGCAGGCCCTGCAGGATCGATTCGGCGATCACCCGGTCCTCCTCATCCAGGGGGTTGAGCAGCTCCATATCCCGCCGTCCCTGCTGGAAGATCTTGCGAATGCAGGCGGTCAGGTCGCTCCAGCCGCTCTGTTCAGCCATGGTTAGCAGTTGTTCGAAATCATCCTGGCGATCAGGCTGCTGTCCGATTGTAACAACCTGATTGATGAACTGAGCATGCATCGTCAGTATCTGATCCCGTCTATCCATTAAACCTTTTCCGCAAATTATGGTGGGTGGTGCCGTAAAGAAGGCGTCGAAAAGCCACTGTAGCACTCCTGCAGCCGGTTTTGGTAACCAACTCTGTGGTCGGGCAGGAAAACCGAGTCACTGGAAAAGGACTCTACCCGTTGGCATTGTTCAATAGTGCCAATGACTCTTGCGCAATCTCCCTGACATCGGGGTGGCTGTCGTTGAGCATTTCGGTGAGCACGGATCTGGCATCCGGCAGGTGGGTCAGGCCAAGATAATGAGCCACATCGGCGCGGATATTGGCCTGTTCCAAGCGACTTTGGCGGATCAGCGTCGGCAGAGCATGGCTAAGCCGCGGATCGCCTTCCAGTTGCTCCATCACCACGCCGATACCGATGCGCGCCGCCATGGGGGTGGCCTCGTTCTCCTGCAGCTCCAGTAGCGTTTTCAGCGCCTCCGGGCTCTCCTCCAGCCAGCGGATCACTTTGTCGCTGCGTTGGGCGGCCAGGGATTCACTGAAATAGTCCGCCACACCAAGATCATCCGCCGCCCATTCAACCCACTGGGCCACCTCTTTCGGGCTCATTGCCCCATCCAGTTCGAACCGGCCGATGCGGGTCCAGGGGACACTTCGGACCCCCAGTTGCTGGGCGACTTCAGGACTGTTGACGATGTTGACCGCGTCGAGTCGGGCGATATTGCCCCGCTTCAGCTGCTGAGTCAGGCTCTCCAGTACCATTGGGCAGTGGTGGCAGCCGGTAGCGAGCAGAAACAGGACCTCTGGAGATTGCTGGTGGCTCATGGCGATGTTTCAAAAAGTCCCACTCTAACCCAATCCCGTGGATAAGTTCAGTCTATTCACCTGACAACTCAATGAGTGGGCCTAATCGAGGTTGGAATTTGTGCCCTGAATCTTTCCCTCGATGGTAAATAATCTAAGGAATGAACACTGGAAACGCCTCTGTAGGGTATTAACAGCACCGGTTTCATTCGGTTTTATCTATCTCCCATGGGATAGATAACTATAGGTAAACACTGATTATTAGTTTTGCCAAGGAAAGACCATGATCGCGTTATTGGTAATTTTTTTCGTATAAATAGAGGGTTACTAAACGCAGTAAAAAGGTAGGTTTTACAATGGCGTAGGTTAATAAGCGTATTTTATGTGCCCTCATTAAAAAATTGTTTGGCTAAACCCCCCGCAAGGCATTAATGTTTGTCGCCCGATTTCCCGATCGCGCCTGTGCGTGCAAAGGAGCGCCTGCCTAGTGGTCTGGCCGAGTCGGGTTCGAATCACGGCCTGTATAGCGTTAGCTGAGGCTTAGAGAGAATTAAAATGAACTACGCCGGGAATTTTTCCGGTTGTGCTTCAAAGTCGCTGCTTGGGCGGCGGCTGAATCACTGCAGTGAAACCCTTAGGAGAAAAACACCATGCCTACATTTGTGCGTACTGAGAAGTGCGATGGCTGTAAAGGCCAGGACAGGACAGCTTGTATGTATATCTGTCCTCATGACCTGATGAAGCTGGATAAAGACGGCTCTGAGACCGGTCATGCCATGAAGTCATTCAACCAGGAGCCTGAGCAGTGCTGGGAGTGCTATTCCTGCATCAAGATCTGCCCTCAGCAGGCTATCGAAGCGCGTCCTTACGCCGATATCGTACCTCTGGGCGCCTCTGTACAGCCTCTGCGCGGTACCGATTCCATCATGTGGACCATCAAGTTCCGTAACGGCACCATGAAGCGTTTCAAGTTCCCGATCCGTACTACTCCTGAGGGTTCTATCGATCCTTACGGTGGCAAGCCTGCTGCGGATATGGCGAAGATCGGCGAGCCCGGCTTCTTCAACCATAACGAGCAGAACGGCTATCGTGCCGGTGATGCGAGCGAGCTGATCCGCAAGTAAGCGGGATTCAGTCTGATTATTCAGGAATATAGATAATTCGAGGTATATGAAATGGCTGAATTCGGAAATCCGGAAGTCGTCCAAGAAGAGGTAGACATCCTCCTGATCGGCGGTGGCATGGCTTGTAGTGGTGCTGCTTACGAGATTGGTCCTTGGGTGCAAGCCGCTGGTGGCGACATCAAAGTTAAGCTGGTTGATAAAGCGGCTATGGACCGTTCTGGTGCTGTTGCCCAGGGTCTGTCTGCGATCAACACCTACATCGGTTCTGAGCAGGATCCTGCCGACTACGCCCGTATGGTCTCCAACGACCTGATGGGTATCACCCGTGACGACCTGGCTTATGACCTGGGCCGCCACGTTGACGAATCTGTACATCTGTTCGAAGAGTGGGGTCTGCCCATCTGGAAGACTGATGAGAACGGTGAGCGTCACGACGGTTCCAAAGGTATGACTCCTCTGAAAGACGGCGGCAAGCCCGTACGTTCCGGTAAGTGGCAGATCATGATCAACGGTGAGTCCTACAAGTGGATCGTCGCTGAAGCAGCGAAGAAAGCACTGGGCATGGACAACATCCAAGAGCGTATCTTCATCGTTAAGCTGGTTAACGACAAGAACGACAGCAACCGCATCGCCGGTGCCGTCGGTTTCTCTGTACGTGAGCACAAGCTGTACGTCTTCAAGGCAAAAGCTATCCTGCTGGCCGCCGGTGGTTGTGTAAACATCTTCCGTCCCCGCTCTGTGGGTGAGGGTCAGGGTCGTGCCTGGTACCCCGTATGGAATGCTGGTTCCACCTACGCCATGGCTGCTGAGGCCGGTGCTGAGCTGACCATGATGGAAAACCGCTTCGTACCTACCCGTTTCAAAGACGGTTACGGTCCTGTTGGTGCTTGGTTCCTGCTGTTCAAATCTAAGGCTACCAATGCTATTGGTGAAGTCTACATGGACCGCAACAAAGAGATGCTGGACGACTATCCTCCATACGGCCAGGCTGCTGTACCTGCATCCTGTCTGCGTAACCACCTGATGCTCAAAGAGATGAAGGAAGGTCGTGGTCCTATCTGGATGGATACCGTTACCGCTCTGGCCAACCTGCGTGAGACCCTGTCTCCTCGTGAGGTTAAGCATCTGGAAGCTGAAGCCTGGGAAGACTTCCTCGACATGTGTATCGGCCAGTGTGGTATCTGGGCTGGTGAGAACATCGAGCCTGAGAAGAAAAACTCTGAGCTGATGCCTACCGAACCCTACCTGCTGGGCTCTCACTCCGGTTGCTGCGGCATCTGGGTTTCCGGTCCTGACGATGTCGGCGCGCCGACTGAAGAGACTGAAGCCGGTGTACCCGAGCATCTGCCACAGGGCTGGAACTGGGGCTACCGTGGTATGACCACCGTTCAGGGTCTGTTCACCGCCGCTGACGGCGTTGGCGCCTCTGGCCACAAATTCTCCTCCGGCTCTCACGCTGAAGGCCGTATGTGCGCCAAGTCCATGGTCAAGTTCGTCGTGGA
>JAKSBX010000057.1 GCA_022360905.1 Chromatiales bacterium | reverse complement strand
GCCTCCAACAAGATGGTTGTTGTGGACACCAAAACCCAGAAGCTCACCAAGCTGATCGACGTTGACAAGCTGCCGCATCCCGGTCCTGGCGCCAACTGGATCGATCCCAAGTGTGGTCCGGTCGGTGGTACCGTGCATCTTGGTGTCGGCAAGGTCACTGCATGGGGTAACGATCCCGAAGGTCGTCCCGATCAGGCATGGAAAGTCTGCTACGAAACCGAGACCGATGGCCCGGGTGTATTCATCCGGACTCATCCCAAGAGCGACTACGTCTGGGCTGATCAGACCAAGCATCCTGAACCTGAAGTTCAGCAGTCGGTCCAGGTCATCGATAAGAAGACCCGCGAGATCGTCAAGACCATCCGTTTGACCGATAAGCCCGGCTATGCCGCGGTCCATATGGAGTTCAATGCAGATGGTACTGAGGTCTGGACCTCTGTCTGGAACCGAAAGGACTCGAAGGAGCCAAACGGTGAGATCATCATATTTGACGCAAAAACCCTCGAAGAGAAGGCACGTGTCAAGGGTCTGTTCGCACCGACTGGCAAGTTCAACGTGCACAATCGGATCAATCACGTCACCTGATGGCCGGGAGGTCTCACGCACGTAGTTGAAGCAAGGCGGACATGAGGTCCAGCCCCATGTCCGCCTTGTTCAGCAACTTCTTCACCACCCGACTCACCTGAGTGGTGAATAAGCAGACCATTGTGACCTGAACGGGGAAAGCGATGCATCAGCAGTCTTTATTCAAAAGCCTACTATCACGCAAAGTCGCGTTTGGCGCGACGCTGGGCGGTGCTGTCCTATTCATGGTCATCGGCGTCATACTCTGGGGCGGCTTCAATACGGTGATGGAAGCCACCAACACCATGGAATTCTGTATCTCCTGTCACGAGATGGAGGAGAATGTCTATCAGGAGTTCAAAGGCACTGCCCACGACGGCAACCGAAGCGGTGTCGGCGCAGGCTGCCCGGACTGCCATGTTCCCCGCCCCTGGGTGCACAAGATTGTCAGAAAGATCAAAGCCAGTAACGAACTCTGGCACAAGATGTTGGGGACCGTAGATACCCCAGAGAAATTTGAAGCACACCGTCTCACCATGGCCCGCCGGGTGTGGAGTGCCATGAAGGAGACTGATTCGAGAGAGTGCCGCAACTGCCACGATTGGGACACCATGAATCCCGAAAAGCAGAAACCGCGTGCCCGCAACCAGCATGTCTTCGCCATGGAGAACGGCAACACGTGCATCGATTGCCACAAAGGCCTCGCACATAAACCGGTACACAAAGATATCAGCGAGGAGGAGTTGGAGGAGTGGGCCAAGCCGATAGAAGCCTATAAGACCGAAATACCGGCATCCTTCAAAGAGGGATTGGCCAAAGCCGAAGCTGCAGAGGCCGCTGAAGAGGCGGCACGTCAGGAAGAGTCTCGGAAAGAGCGTGAACGCCGCAAGGCGCAGGCATTGGCTCTACAGGAGAAAATCGACGCCGCCGTGGCCCAGGCCCTCGCCGCAGTAAAATCACAAGATGCTGGAGCCGTTGCCGCACCTGCTGCGGTTGCCCATGGCTTTGGTGTCGACTGGAGTGGATCGCCTGAACGCCTGATCACCCTTTTCTATCCAGGCCAGACCTCCATGGAATGGACCCTGGTGGGCAAGTTTCACGGTGGCGCCAGGCCCTTTCGCGCCGGTGATCGCTGTACGGTCTGCCACGAGAAGGAGCTTGCCGATATGGGCAAAAAGATGGTGACCGGACAGAAAGCGGAACCGACACCACTCGAGGGTAAACGCGCAGCCATCCCGGTAACAGTCCAGGCCGCCCATGATGATGAGAACCTCTATCTGCGGTTCCAGTGGGAGGATGCGGAACATGTCCCGGTCCCCTTCGTGGACGGCGGCAAGATGGATCCCGCCAATCAGGTGAAACTTGCCCTGATGCTGGCGACGGACGAGCTGGAGTACGCCTCCCAGGCCGGTTGCTGGGGTACCTGTCATGAAGACCTGAGAACTATGCCCGGTCATCCGGAGGACGCTGCCGCAGCGGGTCTCAGCCTGGATCTTTCCAACGGCGTGACCAAATATATCAAGGAGTCGCGAACCAAGGTCGAGGAGAAGGGTCGGCGCGGCAAGAAACTTGGCGGATGGGACAAACTGAAAGACGATGCCGCCATCAAGGCAGAGCTTGATGCGCACAAGGTCATGGACCTGATCCGTTGGAACAGCAGCGGTAAAACGGAAAGCGGCTACGTACTCGAACAGCGCATCATGGACGATGGCGGCAAGGTGGATGCACAAGGTTGGCTGGAAGCGGGACTCTGGACTGTGGAAGTAAGACGTCCCTTGAAATCTTCAGGCACGGGTAATATCACCATTGATCCGGGCACTGTCTATAATTTCGGTTTCGCCATCCATGATGACTACACCAATGCCCGTTTTCACCATGTCTCACTCGGCTATAAACTGGCGTTGGATAACGACCAGGCCGAGATCAATGCAGTAAAGGCCAAGGTCACAGCCCCTGCCGCTACCACAGCAGCGGCACCACAAAAGGCCGCCTCGCCTGCCGGAGGGGAGGTGGGCAACAACGTTGACTGGTCGAAGGCTGGAGAGCGTCAGATCACCCTTTTCTATCCCGGCCAGACCTCCATGGAGTGGACGCTGGTGGGTAAATTTCACGGCGGTGCCCGACCCTTCCGTGCCGGTGACCGCTGTACGGTCTGCCACGAGAAGGAGCTTGCCGATATGGGCAAGAAGATGGTGACCGGACAGAAGGCGGAACCGACACCCCCTGAAGGCAAGAGAGCCGCCATTCCGGTGACCGTGCAGGCGACTCACGACAATGAGCATCTCTATCTGCGATTTCAGTGGGAAGGCACGGAGCATGTGCCTATTTCCTTCGTGGATGGCGGAAAAATGGATCCCGACAATCAGGTGAAGCTGGCCTTCATGTTGGCGACCGATGAGTTGGAGTACGCCTCCCAGGCCGGCTGCTGGGGTACCTGTCACGAAGATCTGCGAACCATGCCCGGCCACCCTGAAGATCCGGCCGCGTCTGGGCTTCCACTCGATTTCAGCCAGGGCGTAACAAAGTACATTAAGGAGTCACGCACCAAGGTCGAGGAGAAGGGCCGGCGTGGTAAAAAACTGGGGGGCTGGGATAAGCTCAAAGACAACCCTGCCTTGCAGGCGGAACTCGATGCCCACAAAACCATGGACTTGGTACGGATTAGCAGCGGTAGCGGAAATGTGGAAAATGGCTACGTCCTGGAGCAGCGCGTCATGAACGGCGGCGAGGAGCTACTGGGTAGTATTAAAGAAGAGGCGGGATATTGGACCGCCACGTTCAAACGCAAGTTAAAATCTGAATTATCCGGTGATGTGGAGATCGAAAAAGGCACTGTCTACAATTTCGGATTTGCGATCCACGATGATTACACCAACAGCCGCTTTCATCATGTCTCACTCGGCTACAAATTGGGGCTGGACAATCCAGAGGCGGAGATCAACGCAATATCACAGTAACTGCCCTTTACCCCAGACCAAGGGATCGTAAGTGGCCGCCATGAAACGGAGAGAACCATTATGTTTCGATCTAGCATAATTCTGCTGCTGTGGCTGTTGGTCGCACAACAGGCCGTTGCCGGTGGCGACGAAGTGGTCACAGTCATCGCTAAGGACTACAAATTCCAGCCTGAAGAGATTACCGTCAAAGTGGGTACCACCGTACGCTGGGAGAACCACGAAAAGCGCCAGTATCACAGTGCCTGGTTTGAAGTTCTCGGCGAAGAGCCCGGCGACTACTTCTTTCCTGGGGATATCAGGGAACGCACCTTCGAAAAGGCAGGTACTTACCACTATGTCTGCGAGCCCCACCAAGAGACCCACCAGATGAAAGGTGTGGTGCACGTTGTAGAGTAGCCTGCTGTTGACTTCTGATTGGTAGCGAGTGAACTTCTCACCTTGGGCCACAAAAGGTTGTTGATTAAACGCCTCCGCCCAGTCGGGATAACGAAGATAACATGATCCATAAAAAACAGTTCTGGCTCGTCGGTATTATCGCCCTTCTGCTGGCATCTCTGAGCGGTCACTCCATTGCCGAACAGGAGCGTAGTTTCACACTGCTACCCGACTCACTTTCACAGTGGTACAAGCCAGAGAGCAAGAGACAGGTCTGGCTTCACACTATGTTTGCGCTTCGGCGGGAACTACAGGCCGTAGATGAGTATGCCGCTGAAGGAGACCTGGAATTAACCCGCAAGTGGACCAATAAGTTCACTGCACACTATCGTAAACTTCCGGAAATGGTGCCCGAGTGGCAGGATGAGGTCGAGCTGGAAGAAATCGAACGACTGGAAACAGCAGCCCAAACTGGGGATTTCAAGACTGTGGCCAGCGCCGTTTCACGGCTGCAACGTAACTGCCGAAATTGTCACCGGGAGTACCGGGCGCTAGCCGCTCTCCGATATCGCTCACCGGATTTTAGCAAGATCGAGGTTGTTGACGACCAGGGCCAACCGCAGGAATATGGCGATCACATGGAGGCTCTCTCCCAAACGATCAACCGCATCAAGATAGCCAGTGTGGACGATCGATGGAGCCACGCACAGAAAGCTGTTCAGCAGCTCCGCGGGCAACTTCACCGGCTGGCGGAGAGTTGCGACTCCTGTCACAAAGACGAACTGCCCCGTCAACGGATTCTCGGCGATGCCAGCGTAAAAACACTCGATGAACTGGATGAGGCATTGACTCAACAGCAGCCCAAAACGGCCGGCAGAAAACTGGGCGAGGCCGCTGTCGTCATCTGCGCCAGGTGTCACGGCGTACACCGCTCATTGAGCGATACCCGATCCTTTCTGTTTGATTGAAGTTAGGGCTGTGAATAAGCAAATCTCCAGCCCCGGGAGCCGAAAATGAAAGCCAAGCTCAGTCTCATTTTTTTCTTGATGCTGTGCCTGTTCGCTACCGGCGTGCAGGCGGATAAAACCGATCGCTTGATCAGAAAAGCCAACCGCTATTTTGCCCCTCTGCCTCAGATCATGCCCGGCAGTGAGAATGACACACCGGAACGTATCGAATTGGGGAGAGAGCTCTATTTCGACCCCCGCCTCTCTATCAATGACAGCCAATCCTGCGCCAGCTGTCATCCGCTAGGAAACGGCAGGGGCGGCATGGATAACCGTCCAACATCACCGGGAGCCCGTGGTGAATTCGGAGACCGCAATACCCCGACGGTACTCAATGCCGGATGGCAGAGTTCTCAGTTCTGGGACGGTCGCGCCAAGGACCTGGCGGATCAGGCACGTCAACCGATACTGAACCCGATAGAGATGGGTATGCCGGACGAAGCGAGCGTGGTGAACAAACTCAGCGCCATTCCTGACTATGTGGACGCCTTCGAAAAGGCCTTTCCGGAGGACGCCTCACCCCTCTCCTATGACAATCTGGCAGAGGCCATCGCAGCTTTTGAGCGCACACTGCGCAGTGAATCCCGCTTCGATGATTTCATGGGCGGAGATAAAACGGCTTTGAACGCTCAGGAACAGTCAGGCCTCACCCTTTTTATCCGCCATAACTGCGTACGCTGCCATGATGGCCCCCTGATCGGCGGTACCCTACTAGAGAAACTCGGTGTGAGCGCCGAATTTCATAATACGGAAGACCCCGGACGCTTTCGGGTGACCGGTGAAGAGGCCGATCGCATGGTTTTCAAAGTAGCCTCTCTACGCAATGTGGCGATCACCGGTCCCTGGTTTCATGATGGCTCGGGAAAGGAACTCTCCGAGGTAGTAAAAATCATGGCAAGAATTCAGCTTGATACCGAACTCAAAGCTCAGGACGCCGATGCTATCACCGCCTTTCTTCATGCGTTGACCGGTAAGGAGTTTGAAACCGCAGCCGCCGTGAGTCAGTAAACTTGAAACCTCTCTTCACCGCCCTCAAAGGGCGGTAATTCGCTAGAATTCAATCTGAACTGTCAGCCCCTGCCCAAAGGCGAGTTGGTTTCGCCAGCACTCCCCAAAGCCCTCTGCGCTCGCTCTCGGCCTGTCGTTGCAGGGATTGAAGCGTTGACGACGCTCCTGGCAATGCAATGGCGTAGCCCTCTTCCACCATACGGGCGTTAATCGAGACTCCGGACTGTGTGAACAGCTCCCCTGGCAGTCGTCCGTACTTGTCGGGCTTCTCCGGTTCCCATCTGAGCTCATAGCCGTACCCTGCGGTGATAAGTTTCTTCAGGTGTCCGGTAGCAATGATGCCTAGTGAAAGTAAGGTCTCTTGAGAGAGGCCGGTGCGCCTACTATCAGCAGCGAATTTTGGGTTCTCAGTATCCTCCGGCGCATCGATTCCGATCAATTGTACCCGCTCGACACCGTCTGCCACTGTGATCTTAAGCGTATCACCGTCCTCCACCTGGATGGCGTCGACGGAAATCATCAGCGGCTCCGCCCAACTTTGCTTGAACCAACATAGGAGGCCGACTGCAATGAGTCTGGCAAGGGGTTTCAATTTCATCTCATATTCACCTTGTTCAATGGCTGGTCCCTGCAGAGCGGGTCAACTTGTTGTGTACGTTGTACTTGCCGGACGGCTTCTTCATCGGCAGCCGCTTGACCTCCTCGAGGGTACGAGCGTCATAGATAACCAAGGCTCCTTCCTGGTCCCAGACACTGACCAGTGCGTAACGTCCATCCTTGGTGAATTCCACATGCGCCGAGGTCTTTCCGGGTGCCGGATAGAGCGTCTTGACCACTTCCAGGCTCTGCTTATCGATTACGTGCATGGCGTCCTTGTGCTCGCCGAAGAAGACATCCACCCAGGCGTAGGGGCTATTCTCGTGACTGCGCATGAAGAAACCAGGCCCGAGGGTTGGAATCTCCTTGATCACCTCCCAACTGTCGGTATCGAGCACGGTCACCTTGTCGGCCTTGATATTGGGAGTGGCCATCACACGGCGTTCACCGATACGCCAGGTGATGCCCGAGCTGAGATGTGGCATACCGGGAAGATCCAAGGCCCCGACGGCACGTCCCAGATCGAGATCCACCACCTGTCCCTTGCCATCGCGGGCTGTGCCTGCAATCTGCGTGTAATCCTGATTGATGAAAAAATCGTCGAGATAGTCCTGGGTCCTGATTCGCCGAACCGGAAAAGGTTCGGTCACTCCCGTTTCCCCCGAATCCTCCCGATAGTCATGAATCCACTGTCCGAATCCTTTCGGCGGCGGTATCTCATAACTGATCTCCCAAACCTGAGGAATATCCTTCAACGCGGCAACGAAGGATGAGCGGGGGTCTGCAGTATAGACAGCGCTGACTCTGGAACTTTTGCCCTTTTCATCTTCCACAGAGATCACCTTCAACGGTTTTAGATCCCTTGCATCCAACACCACCAGAGTGTGGGGCAGATAGTTGGCCACCATGACAAATCGACCGTCATGTGAAACGGCCAGATTGCGTGTATTTATGCCCGCCCTTACCTCTGCCGTGTAGGTGAGGTTGAAGGTGTCGAACTTGCTGATCCAGCCATCACGGGAGGCAAAGTAGACATAGCGCCCTCCCTCTGCATACTTGGGACCGCCATGAAGGGCGAAACGGGTCTGAAAGCGGTGAATCGGGGTAAAGGTGTCACCATTCAACAGGGTCGCGTGATGATCTCCCAGTTCCACCACTACGAAAAGATTATCGATATCGGCCTCGTAGAGCGGCTTGTCCGGCAGGCTGCCATGAGCATGGTGCTCGATTCGGCTGGCAGCAATCTGTTGCATTCCCCACTCAGGGATATGCTTGAGCGGGGTATAGACATAGTCCACCAACGCCTGGATCTGATCGGTACTCAGGCGTGTATTGAAGGGAGGCATCTGGGTCGCGGCACGTCCCTCTGCAATGGTCTTCACGGCTTTTTTTTGGCGCAGCCTGCGAAGGTTCTCGGGCAGCAGGGCAGGGCCCGTTCCCCCCAATCTGTCCGTGCCGTGGCATTCGGCACAGTGCGTGCGGTAGAGTTCATCGACTGACATTTCAGGTGGCCCAGCACTGGCTTCCGTAACAGTGATGGCAAGGAGTAGCGGCATCAGATACGAGTACTTTCTGAAGGTCAGTATGATGTTACTTGCTTTCGCCGACATTGAATCACTCCGCCATGCGATCGATACGGTAAGCCGCATGACAACTGACACAGTTGTCCAGTACCTGGATCAACTGTTGAAGACTCAACTGCATGTCACCCATCTGTTCCGCGTCCAACGCCATCTGATCGAACCGCCGATGGGTGTCTAAGCCAAGACGTTTGAATTCCAGCGGCAGACGCCCTACGAGTGATCCGGGCATCTCTCTACCGGCGGACATGCCTGAAAGCCGTGCCGCCTCGGCCAGTGCGTCGGCATCATCCTTTTCAACGGCAGCGGCGACGGACCGGACGCTTGCCAGAAAACTTCGCATCTCTGCCAGCACCAGATCCCGTTCCCCCTCGGGCATCAGAATGACCAATCGCCCATCGCTGGCCGGTGTGACATCTCCTTGCAGGATGAATTTGTAAACGAGTCCACCTGATACAACCAGGAGCAACAAGGCGACAATACAGCAAGTTAAGCGTTGCATAATCCAGCTAAGCACAATGGACTCAACAGGCTGCCAATGTGGTGGGTTCGGATTTCAGATCGATCTCCTCATCGGTTAGATAGCAACCGGGATCCTCTGACCAGGGGTTACCAGTCATTCTCCAGGCCCGGGTCCGGCTGTTACCACCGCAGATGGAGAGCCGACCACAGGCTGCACAACGCCCCTCTAGGGGTCTTTGTGGTTGCTTCAGTCCAGCCATCAGCGGATCTGAGGTATCCTGCCAGATCTCGGAGAAAGGTCTCTCCTTGACACTACCGAGGGTGTAGTCCCACCACATAGTGTCCGGGTGTACGCGACCCTCGTTGTCGATGTTGGCGATATTGACACCACTCGCGTTCCCGCCCCAACGGTTGAGCATCTCCAGCAGGCGGTCATAGTGTTGCGGCAGTTGCCTGGCCACCCAGTGAAGAAGGTAGACGCCATCGGCATCGTTGTTGCCGGTAACAAATTCGCGCTGCCTTCCCTGCGCCACATCCCGCCAACAGGTATCAAAGAGTAAATCCATCGCTTCTCGCGTCATTCGATGGTGGGCATCATCACGTCGGTTCTTGTAACCACGCCCGGCGTAGTTGAGATGAGAAAGATAAAACTTCTCGACCCGCTCTCGTTCCATCAAATCCAGAAGACCGGGAAGCTCTGCCGCATTATCCTGTGTCAGCGTAAACCGTAATCCCACTTTGAGACCGGCCTCTGTACAGAACCTGATGCCCCGGAGAGACTCATCGAAGGCACCCTGTTTACGCCGGAACTGGTCATGGGTCTCGCGCAAGCCGTCGATACTTATCCCTACATAGTCGTATCCTACATCCGCAATCCTGCCGATGGAGTCCTCATCGATTAGCGTGCCGTTGGTGGAGAGGCCGACATAGAAACCCTGTGATTTGGCACGTCTCGAGATGTCGTAGATATCCGGACGCATCAGCGGTTCGCCGCCGGAGAGAATCAGTACCGGAACACCAAACGCTTTCAGGTCATCCATCACATCGAAGACCTGTTGCGTGTCCAGCTCCCCCGGGAAGTCCTTGTCGGCGGAAGTGGCGTAACAGTGTTTACAGGTCAGATTACAGCGGCGCACCAGATTCCAGATCACCACCGGACCGGTCGGTTTGGCAGGCCGTTGCGACTTACCGTCACCAGGTGATTTGTGCAGTGCGTGCAGGTAGCGACTGATTCGGAACATGGCTATCTCCTAGAGATTCAACCGCATGCCGGTCTTCTTCAGCACCGCCGAGCTGAACAGGACCTCGTGACCCTGATGATAGGGTTTCAGGACCTGGCCCATCTCAATCAGTTTTTCCTTCACGTCGTCCCTGTCCCGGCCATGCACCATGGCGAACAGGTTGTAGGGCCAGTCGGGAAGATGGCGAGGCCGGGAGTAGCAGTGGCTGACATAGTCGAGTGAACCCAGCCGCAGTCCCGCTTCACGCAGTTGTTCATCCGGGATGTTCCAGACGGTCATGCCGTTGCCGCGAAAGCCAAGGCGGTAGTGATTGGGTACCAGACCCGTTCGTCTTATGACACCCTTCTCCTGCATGCCGTTCATACGCCCGATCACCTCGCTGGGCCAGCAACCGATTCTTTCAGCCACCTGTTCGCAGGGATCGTGACTTACCGGAAGACCAGCCTGGGTTTCAGCAATAATACAGCGGTCAAGCTCATCAAGATGCTGACTGCCACAGGAAGTACTAGCGGGGATGGAGCGAGTGGTGAAACCGCCATCCTCACCAATCTCGAACCAAAGGCCGAGATAAAACTCCTCCTGTTTGGGAAAGGCGTACACTCGCAGATTGGTTATGCCTTCGATGTGAATGATAATACTGGCCATACTCTCGTTGGAATCTGTGGCCAGTACAAACCACATATTCAGCCAGTGGTCACGTCGATAGTTGTGAGCTACCTCCGGTAAAGCATTCACCTGCTCTGCCACATCGTCAAATACCGCTTCAGGAACAGCCATAGCGGCAAGTGCCAGGCTTCCCCCAAGGCGTTCAGCGTTATAGAGGGGGCCGAATCGTGAAAGCCAGCCATCGTCCAGCATACGTTGCACCGCTTCCATCACCTCGGATTCATCCGAGTCGACGAGTCTGGCCATCTGCCGGAAGGGTCTATCGGACAGGTCGACACCGCCCTGGAAACGGTTGATCAGTTGGCGATCGAGTGCTGACAGGTTGGACATGTGGTCACTCCGCAGTCAATGAATTTACAGAAGGGACAGGGTCTCGGCTCTCCTTTTCTGTCACATAACGTGCGCCACACTGCTTGAAACGGCGCCGACTGAAGAGTACCTCGTGTTCAATTGTCTCGAGACCGCATTTTTTGATGAGCGCCTGGAGGTTATTCAGTACGCCTTCGCGGCTGCGGCCGTGGATCATGCAGAAAAGGTTGTAGCGCCAACGTCCAGGACGACGTGGTCGACGGTAACAGAGGGTGACGCATGATTGACGGCCGATCAGCCGACCAATTTCCGATACTCGCTTGTCGTTCACATCCCAGACCACCATGGCATTGGCGCGATAGCCCAACTCCCGATGTCTGACCACGACTCCGAAACGGCGAATGTCGCCACTCTCGAGCAACCGTTCCAGCCGTCGAATTACTTCAGTTTCACTCGTACCAATCTGCTCGGCGATCGCTGCATAGGGGTTGACCACGAGAGGTAGCCCGCCCTGAACAGCCTGAACTAGCTCCCGATCAAGGGGATCACTGACCAGGCTCTCAGAGTTACCGATCATACCCATTGCAGAGGAAACCCGAGATTGATGTGGAAGTCCTCTATCATGGGCAGGTCGATCACTTCCAGTCCGGTTATCTGCTCGATCTCTTGCAGAACACCCTTAAGCATATCCCGGTTGGTCGCGGTGACGACGAACCACAGATTCAGCCGGTGTTCGCGCTCGTAGTTGTGGTTGACCTCGCCGTATCCGTTGACGATATCGGCAACCGCCTCCAGACGTTCAAGCGGGACTTCCATCGCCGCCAGGGTACTGGCACCGACCCGATTGGGGCGAAATACCGGCCCCACACGGCTGATCAATTGATGTGACTGCAACTGCTGTAGGGTGCACATGGCTTCATCCTCCGTACAGCCCAGGCGTTCCGCAATGGTGCGGAAGGGTCGCGAGGTGAGTGGGAAACCCTCCTGGAAATCGTTAAGCAGCCTGCGCTCAAGCTCATTCAAAGGGCGATCAAGAATAGACTCTTTCTGTGCCATCTCAGAGACCTGTACGATGTGCTCGGGCGCTCAGGAAGATCCCGGATGGTTTTTCTGCCGGTCGATCGGCCAGCATGTTGAAATCGGATGTGTCGTAAACCTGCAGCCGGTCGATATCGCGCACCGAGACCCAGACTTCACCTCCCCTGGGCTCGAACTCCATGTGCAACACACCCTTGCCCGGTTTCAGTGTCTCGACCAGTTTCAGATCGCGGGTATCGATGACCTGTATGGTGTCGTTATTTGGAAATGCGAAGTTGACCCAAATCTGGCGTCCATCGGGCCTCGCCATGACGAAGACGGGTTGTCCGTGCACGTCGAGCCTGCCGATCTCCTGCCAGTTGTCGGTATCCACCACCAACACCTGATGCTGTCCCACGGCTGGTATGAATAGATGGCGCCCGGCCTTTGCCCAGCCCTCCAGATGAGGCATCTTGTAGACAGGTAGCTTCTGCTCCCCCTTTCCGTAGTCGTTCAGAATGCGCTTAACGCCGCGTTCCGGATACCAGAGATCGAGTAACGCGAGTCCGTCCTCACCATAGAGACCTGCGATGTAGTAGCGACCATCTGGTGTGATCAGGGCATCATAGGGGTTCTTTCCCACGTCACGGTATTTGGTAATGACCGGGTTCTCTGGATCGCTCATCCCCACACTCCAGATTTCACCGGCATCCCATAGACTGAAGATGAATCGGTTACCGGGGGCATCCACCAGACCGACGACCTTCGATCGCTGGCCCTCTCCGTAATCCGCAGGTATGTCAGCTACAGGGTCCAGCGTCTCAGCGTCAAAGATACGGACCCCACCTGGTTCATAGTTGGATACCGCAATCAGGCGGCCGTCTTGGGAGATGGCACCACCGATGCTATTGCCAGACTGTATTACTCGGGCAACAATTCGACGTTCGAGCACATCGACCTTGGTCAGCCCTCCATCTCTGCCGAATACATAGGCGTAGCGCTCGTCTCGGGAGAAGACCACGGAGGCGTGCGACAAATCACCCAGGCCGTCGATTCTCCCCAGTACGCTATTTCCACTGGTCTCGATCACCTGCAGACTCCCTTTGGCGCGCTCAACCACCACACCCAAATCGCCGGTGCCGCGCAACTCGCCGGCCTCAATCGCAACAGCTGAAAACAACATTAACAGCGGAAATATCAGCCGGCGGTTCATTGCACCCCCTCCTTGATACGTTGAGCAAGCCAGTTTGCTTCAGCTTCCGACATGAATGGACGCCAGGGTGGCATGGGTGTTCCGCTACGCCCGTAGAGAATGGTGGCGCTGATATATTCGATCGGTTTCTGCCGCAATACATCCGGAGTCAGTGCAGGGCCCAATCCCCCTTTCAGCGACAGACCATGACAGGAGCCGCAATCGTGCTTGAGTAGATTTAAAAGCTCCGATTTCCGCGCCGAGGAAATATCAGAAGCCAGTGCAGCATGCGCATTAAAGAACAGACTAAGGACGATCAAGGCAGTGCGCTTCATTGCGGTCCTCCTCCGTCACGAACCAGTCGAGGCGATCGGCAAGTGATACGGTCTCACCCACGATTATGATGACAGGAGAGCGGAGCTCTTCCTCCCGGACTGCCTGCTCCAGCGTCCCCAAAGAAGCGATTACTCTCCGCTGGCGCGGAGTGGTGCCATCCTGAATCGCTGCTGCGGGCGTCGCTGATTCACGCCCTGCGGCGATCAGACCCTGTGTGATCTTGCTCAGGTTGGAGAGCCCCATGTAGATCACCAGTGTTGCGCTGGGATCGGCAAGCTTCTGCCAGTCGAGCTCCAGGCTATCGCCCTCCTGTAGGTGGCCTGTTACCAACCTGACGCCACGGCACATTGAGCGATGGGTCAAGGGAATGCCTGCGTAGGTACTGACAGCCGATGCCGCCGTGATACCCGGAACTACTTCGAATGGGATACCCAGTGCTTGGAGATGGAGCGCCTCCTCGCTGCCGCGACCGAAGACGAAAGGATCGCCACCCTTAAGGCGAACGATATTTCTGGATTTCCGCGCCAGGCTGGCCAGTAACTCGTTGATTTCCTGTTGCGGAACACAGTGCAGGCCAGGAGCCTTGCCCACGGCGATTCGTGATATACCCGGAGGTATGAGATCCATGATCTCAGTTGAGACGAGCCGATCGTATACCACCACATCGGTAGATTGAATCAGTCTCAGTGCCTTGACAGTCAGCAAATCCGGATCGCCGGGTCCCGCACCTACCAGATAGACAACCCCTTTTGGTTTCATATTTGGCCCGCCTCGCTAGGGAATGTTGACACTTTAAGTCTCCCGCTCGTGCCCTCCTTGACTAAGGTCAAACGACTTCAACTACAATTAGGACAATATTGCCCACAGATAGCCATACGCATGGCGTTAGCTGCAAGACAAGGCGCAAGATGTGACTGAATTTAGATGTGATGTGAGATAAGCCCAGGATATGCTAATGCCTATACCCGGAATAGCAAGATATGAACATCGATATCAGATCTGCACATCTGTTTTCATCATTGAATGACCATCAGGTCACACAGGTGCTTGAAAGCAGCCATATCAGCACACTGAAAGATGGCGAATCCCTGTTTGAGACTGGTGACGATGCAAATCGTTTTTTTCTCGTGCTTGGCGGTCAGATTAAGCTCTTTCGCGTCTCATCTAATGGTGATCAGAAAATCATCGATATCATCCAGCCCGGTAACACATTCGCTGAAGCTCTGATGTTTATGGAGCACCCGATCTACCCGGTCAGCGCCGAGGCATTAGGGCCTGCACGTATCATCTCGTTCGACAGCAAACGCTTCCTTCACATACTGAGTGAATCGATTGAGGTCTGCTTCAGAATTATGGGCACCATGAGTCAGCGCTTGCGCGGCCTGATTAAAGAGATTGATGATCTGACGCTGCAAAGTGCCACGACAAGGATGTGCGCCATGTTGCTAAGACGAATGGATGAAGTCGGAATGTCCAAATTCACCCTACCGGCCGCCAAAGGAGTATTGGCTGCCAGGTTATCAATGAAGCCGGAGACATTTTCACGTATTCTGCAAAACCTCTCATCAAAGAGTATTTTAAAGCTAAAAGGCAGCGAAATAGAGATCATTGATGAATCGCTTTTACGCTCTCTCGCCCACGTTGAATCGATATACGGACTGGAACCAGAGATGCCTTGCAGAGTAAGAAGCTCGCTGTAACTCATAAGTCAGTTTGAACCTGTCAGTGGAGATGACATAACCTCCATGGGCGGCCAGCTCTGGGTGCAGTTAATCGGGGGTGTTGTGACCATCGTTTTTACCGCCGTTGTCACCCCGGGTATCCTCAAATTGGTGGATGTGTCTTGTTATGACGTATCCATCTATACCTGAGTGGGGTATGCCAGTGGGCCGCTAAATCAAGGCTTTCGATAACTCGCCAATGCGCTGTCGGTTTCATGCAGCGATACTTCTACCACTGGAAAGCCGCCAGCTTCGACATAGTCAAAGATCAGTCGTGCGATATTTTCTGCGGTTGGGTTGTTGGACATCACATAGACCGACTCACCGGCCTCCTGTAGCAATGGCAATACCGGATCGTCACTGTGCAGCAGCATATTGTGATCCAAGTTCTGATTGACCCACTTTTTGACGTAATCACCGATCTCCGAGAAATCGCAAACCATTCCCAACTCATCAAGCTGTGCGGACTCCAGATGGATCACCGCAGTCGCGTTATGGCCGTGTAGATGGCGGCATTTTCCCTTGTGGTTCAGTAGCCTATGGCCGTAGCAGAAATGGATCTCTTTGGTAACCGTATACATTGTCAGGGTCTGGTGAATAAATCAGTCGGCCAGTATACGGGGTGGTGAAAAGCTTAGCCAGCCTGAAGGAGCTGGCGAGTTTGTCGTGTGTGGTAAAGGAATTTCTGCGAGTGCCGTTAGTACTGACAGGCCTGTCATTAGCATATTCCGATGAGTGATATAGAAAATTGTGAGTTTTTGGATGCTGCCAGAGAAGCGGTTCAACAGCTGAAGAAGCTGTCAAAGGAGTATCCGCATCTGACCACCCAGCCGGTGAAGAATGCGCTGGAGAACTGGAACGAGGATATGTTCCGGCGGGGAGAGCTGATCTGGGAAGCCTATCAGAAGGTGCTGACGGAAAAGAGTGCGGTCGAAACGCGCCTCATCGATCTGATCGATAGCTATCACGTGGATGATGCCATCGATATCATCAACAGTGAATTCGGTAAGGATATCAACTACTACGATCTGATCGACGTGGTCGGTAAGGATCGTTATATCGCGGCTCTGAATCGTGAGGCGGTTGAGCTGCAGATCAACTGTATTTCTCCGGAACAGACGGCCGATCTATGGAATGGCAGCGGTAAGCCGACCGTTGGCGGTGAGCGGTGGAATGCGACCGCTGTATCCGTGCTCATGGGTTAACAGGCCCTAGACGCTCGTCAGATAACACCCTGTATAAAGATGGCTCTCACTGGTCATGAAGCGCCCGTGGAATTTCAGTTCTGCCGGGAAGGGGATGGTGTTGCTTGCAGAGGGGATGAAATCGAAGCTCATCGTATCGGCATCGATGCTCAGTGATACGGATTGAAATCCCATGTGCTCACCGATCAACGGATAGTAGCACTTATAGATGCTCTCCTTGGCACTGAAGATCAATCGCTCCGGCAGAGCGCTGTCTGCCGCCATGGTTGCATGATCATCGGATGTGTGGATGTATTGGTCCACGCCCTTTGGCAAGGGCTCCAGTGGTTCCACATCAATACCCAGGCTGGCCAGTTCATTGGCCTTGGCGCACACCGCCACGCATGCACCACGGCAGTGACTGATGCTGCCAACAAAGCCTGTGGGCCACAAGGGCTGACGTTTTTCATCACGCAACAGAGGTTCCCAGGGGGCGCTTAGCTTATCCAGGGCCTGGTGGGCTGCATGGCGTCCTGCACGAAACTCCTGTTGACGCTTTTGCACGGCCTTTTCGATCAGCTGCTCTTCTTCTTTGCACAGCGGGGTAGTCCACATGGCCCGGTCTGCCTTGACCAGTATGGCGCAGGATGGAAATAGCTCGGCAAGTTCAATCTTCATCACGCTCTGAATGGGGACTTAAAACAACGGATTGTAACAGCTGGACGCGTCTATCCCAGCATATGGGACACCACACTAGGAGGAATGGCTCTTACTTAAGTCATTTACGCCCCAATTCCGCTGAAGAAGTTGGGCCACCCTAAGAGATTAACCGCCAATGAACGCCAATCACCGCGAATCTTCGCTAATAGAGTCGGCTATGTGAGAGTTTTTCGCGGCATTTTGCGGTGGTTGGCGTTCATTGGCGGTTTATTCTCTTAAGTAAGTGCCATTCAAACTAGGGACGATTGGATTCGTGTTAATTAGGTCCTGGGTTGATCAACAACGACTTGACCTCAAGCTTCCATCCGTGCAATGCTCAATCCATGAATCAGATCAAACCGACCAACAAGATGGTGATTAAGCGCCGACTGTTCCTCTGGGCAGTGGGTGATCCGTCTGTGGTCAGAAGATCCGGTTAAACGACAGTTTAAATCACAGGATTTTTAATAAGGCCGCAGATGGAAACATCTGCGGCCTTTTTCGTTAAGTAGGGTATAGGGCCTCCTAAGACTAATCGAATCGGCCCTGTTACCCCTGAAAAAGCGCCAATCAAGGCGCGAGGAGAGACGTTTGGTGATTCCAAATGAACGACGAGCAACGCTGAGTGGCGCTTTTTCAGGGGTAACCCAAAGGGCTGGAG
>JAKSBX010000049.1 GCA_022360905.1 Chromatiales bacterium | reverse complement strand
TAGTTTTACGCCGAAGCCATCCTGCATCAGTTGAGAGCAATTCCCCGATTCACAGGCATTGACATGTTGGGCCGTATTGCTGGAAAATGAAGAGACATTCCAGTTCGCCTTAAACCCGCTGCCGTCTATTACCCGGCTTGAGGGCAGGTAACGACCGAAAAAACTCGGATCCGGCCAATCCGCCTGGATATCAACACGTGTATTCTTACCAACGGGTGCGAATTGTAGCGACTCCATTCCGTTCATATTCAGCTCAAAGCTGAAATCGACCAGATCGTTCTGATGCGAAAGCACACCAAGTGACGCATGCATACCATGGTACGTACCCTCTAGCATGGCATCCGGTACGAACTCGAGCTTCTTATCCTGCCATCTGAGCAACGGCTGAACTTCGACACCGCGAACATCACTGATCAACACAGAAAGGTAGGCCTGTTGCCACTCGATATCATGTTTGGAGCTCTTTTCAAAAGCTTCGATTTTTTGTAGGGCAAAGCTCCCTGAAACCGCTAATTGGCTATGATATACCGGAACCGAATAGATACCCCGCTTACGGGTTTCTGTCGTGACATCCGCATCGATCTGCAACAACTCAGGGGCGACCAACAACCTTCCCTCCCGAGTCTGTTTCTTGAGCACATAACGCTCTGTCTTTTTGTCCCAAAGACTTAGATTGTAGTGCTCCTTATAGGGCACAACCAGGATTGGTCCCACCAGCTTCTGCTCACCTGTCCAGCTGGTTGCTATACTCTGACGCGCCTCGTCTCGATAGCTACTACGTTCAACAACAACCCCCTCAATCATCATCACTGGAATCATCAACAGCAGGGTGAGTACGGCAATCACCAACAGTTTCTTAAACAACGGATGCTTCATCGGTTTTCTCCTTGTTACGACCAAGGAGAGTCTAGGCCCGGATTGTGTGCCCTTGATGAGGAATATGTGTGCAGGTCGCACACACTACAGGGATGGGGAGAACCGGATCACGGTAGTGGTTGCAGCAGCGGTAGCTCCAAGCGACAGACAGTACCCCCCTCTTTCCTGTTGCTCACACTGATTTCACCGCCATGCAATAGCACCACTTCCCGCACAAAGCTCAGACCCAGGCCGCTGCTACGGCTCCCCCCTTCGGGTCGCGGAAGCGAGTAGAAGCGCTCGAAAATCCGCTCCTGTGCATACTCAGGCACACCAGGGCCTTGATCGCAAAGCGTGAATTGCCATCGATCACCTTGCGTCCTTCCGCTCAGCTCGATCACACCGCCCTTAGGGGAAAAATCAATGGCGTTATCAATCAAATTACCTAATGCCTGCTGGAGTAAAAACCTCTCAGCTACCGGCCTGGCCATCTCATCCAGCTGAGACTGCAACTTAATCTCCAAAGACCTGAGACGCCATTGACGCTCTTCGCACAATGACTCAATCAGCGCTGCCGTATCCACCGGCTCCGGATCGAGTGGATGTTGCTGCTTCTCCACACCGGCCAGACGCAGCAACTGCTCAACCACTTGATGCAAGCGTGTTGCTTCGTTACGTATATTATCGAGAAATCGCTGTCGATCCTGTGCGGGCATATCCTCATGCAGCAGTTCCGCGGTACCTTGAATCGCTGCCAGGGGACTCTTTAGCTCATGGGTCAGGCTATGCAGATAGCGCTCCACGTAATCCTTACCTTCAAGTTCCCTGCGCATGGTATCCATCGCTTCTGCCAGTTCGGCCAGCTCTCGCTCACCTAACCTGGGCACTTCAGGACGCTGACCATCCCGGACATCCTTGGCATAAGTTGTTAGTTGACGTATCGATAGTGTCAGCCAATAGCTGATCAATACCCCCATCAGCAGCGCAGCCAGCATCACTAACATACCCTTCTCTTGAATATTTTCGAGCATCCGCTCAATGAAAGGCTGCACCGTAACACTGGGCTTACCCACACTCACCGCGCCGATGATTGCTCCGTGATGCCGGATAGGCGCAGCTACGTACATAACGCTGCTAAATTCATCATCCGGATTCTCTTTGGTGGTTCTCGCCCCATAGGCACCACGTAAGGTTAGATAGATGTCATTCCAACGGGAGTAGTCCTTACCCACCTCTTCACCGTTCGAGTGGTAGATCACCCGCCCCAACCCATCGGTGACATAGATAACAAGATTCGGGTCCCGTTTCTTGAGAAACCAGATACGCGCATCCAGTCGGCGAGCAGAAAAGGCCGTCATGGCTGTGGAAAAATGCCCCTGCTCCAAGTTGCCTTGTGCGACCTCGTCAACGATCAGTTCCGCCAACAGGTTTGCCGTATCAACCAATACCTCTTCAAGGGATTGGCGCATCCCCGGCACCAGTTCCGCGGAGAAACTGCGCATCACAAACCAGATTGCAAATCCGAGCAGGATAAAATAGGCCAGAAAGATACGAACGCTAAGCTTCACGAACCGAACCGCTAATGCTGTAGCCCAAGCCGCGATGGGTTTTGATGGGATTGTCGTGTTCCGATACTTTGCGTAGCTTGGCCCGCAAGGTCTTGATATGGGTATCAACGGCGCGCTCCAGACTATCACCGGGATCGGGCCAGACCCGATCCATGATTTCACTTCGGGAGTAGATCCGCTCGGGGTGCCGCAGCAGAGTTCTCAACAGCAGATATTCGTAGTGAGTAAGATCAAGCCACTCTCCGATATAGCGAATACGGCAGCGGGCGGTATCGATCTCAAAGGCACAATCGGCGTATGCCCCGCTATCGACCGCAACGCTGGTACGTTTCAGGATTGCCTTGACCCTCGCAGTCAACTCTCTCGGACTGAACGGCTTACCGACATAGTCGTCACCACCGATCTCTAAACCGACAATACGATCCACCTCGTCATTGCGTGCGGTTAAGAAGACGATCGGGATCTCTGAAAACCGCCGGATCTGTTTACAGAATTCAAAGCCGTTACCGTCGGGTAAACCGATATCCAGAATAACGAGTGCGGCCTCAGGATGGTTACGCAACCAATCGATACCCTGATGACCGAGCTGGAACCACTCAGCGGCAAAACCCTCACTTTTCAGCGCATAGAGCACCATATCGGCTATCGATGTCTCATCCTCGATCAGCAATATGGTAGGCATATTTACTCTCTTCCGCGCTAGGCTTTTTCATATACCGCAATAATGAAACAGATTCAGACGGCCATCCCCGTTTACTGAGGCTCTGAAAATGATGGCACTAACGACTGACACCATCAATGAGATAAACAGTTTGAATCGACCCTAGGACGCCCCACAAAAACGGACCACCATCGCTTTTTGCGAACTTTCGGAAGATCTAGAACGCCTATCGAGGGGTGCCGGTGTTAGGGCCTGTCAATACGACTCCAATCGGCCCGAGCATTTTGGCTCGGTAAGACTGAAATGGACAAAGAACTCAAAGCAACACAAGGTTATCCCGATGAATCAGTTCATCTTCATCCACATACCCAAGCACCTCTTCAATCTGACTGCTTGGCTTACCCATCAGACGCTCGGTCTCCTGAGCATCATAGTTGACCAGGCCGCGCGCAACTTCAGTACCCTGTTTATCCAGACAGACAACCACTTCACCCCGGGCAAAATCACCCCTCACACCACTTACGCCAACAGCCAGCAAACTCCTGCCCTGTTCACGCAGTACCCTTACCGCACCATCATCGATGGTCAGGCTGCCTCTGGGTTGCAGTTGACCGGCCAGCCAGCGCTTTCTTGCCGCCTGGGGTTCCTGTACCGGCACCATCAGGGTACCGATCTCCTCACCACGATGAATCGCATCGACAACCTTCTTATGCCGGCCTGCCGCAATCACCGTACCGGTACCTGAGCGAGCGGCCAGCCTGGCCGCTCTCACTTTAGTCACCATGCCACCCAATCCAAGGCCACTGGCACTGCCTCCGGCAACCTCGTCTAGCTGCGGATTATCGACACGTGTTTGGGAGATCAGTTTTGCCTGAGAATTGAATCGAGGATCCGCATCGAACAGGCCCTCCTGGTCAGTCAACAATACCAGCAGATCCGCCTCGATGAGATTGGCGACCAGTGCGGCCAGAGTATCATTGTCACCAAAGCGCAGCTCATCGTTGGTCACTGTATCGTTTTCGTTGACCACGGGCACGACACCCAATTCAAGCAGCGTACGCAAAGTACTTCTGGCATTCAGGTATCGGGACCTGTCTTCAAGATCGTCACGGGTCAGTAGCACCTGAGCGGTGTGTAGGTCAAACTTCTGAAATCCAGCCTCCCAGGCCTGCACCAACCCCATCTGACCGATCGCGGCAGCCGCTTGCAGCTCATTCAGATTATGCGGACGGGTCTGCCAGCCCATGCGGCTCATACCTTCCGCCACCGCTCCAGAGGAGACCAGTACCACCTGATGCCCGGCATGCCGCAGGGAAGCCATCTGTTCAACCCAAGAAGCGAGCAATTCACCGGACAACCCCTTACCGTCAGCGGTAAGCAACGCACTGCCAATCTTTATAACCCAGCGCTTGGAATTGGCGATCTTTTCCCGGGAAATCATTTGCTACCTGACATGCTGTTTACAATAAGACAACTATCTCATGAGAGTTTGAGGCAAACCAGAAATCAAAATCACTACACTACTGCAAAGGATCCCAAGCTTCATCATCGTCCTGCTCCTCCGGCTCCCGCTCAGCTTGCCACAACTGCTCCAGGCGTAGCATCAGGTCCGAGATAAGCTGCTTGGTACCCTCACCAGATACCGCGGAGATACCATACACAGGCCCACTCCAGGCCAAGTTGTCGCAAAGAGCCTGACTGCGCTCCTGGAACTCATCGTCCAGCAGCAGATCCTTTTTGTTCAATACCAGCCAGCGCTCTTTACCGGCAAGTTCTTCTGAATACCGGGACATCTCCTGCTCAATCTGCCGCACTTCACTAGCGCTGTCCACCGACTCGTCCAGCGGAGCGATATCCACCATGTGCAACAGCAGGCGGGTGCGGGAGAGATGCTTGAGAAACTGCAGTCCAAGTCCTGCACCTTCCGCCGCCCCTTCGATCACACCCGGGATATCCGCCACCACGAAGCTGTGATCCTGTCCGAGACTGACCACACCAAGATTGGGGTAGAGGGTGGTAAAGGGGTAATCGGCCACCCGTGGCCGGGCACTGGATATTTTACTGATCAGGCTCGATTTTCCCGCGTTGGGCATACCCAACAGACCGACATCCGCAAGCAGGATCAGCTCCAGACGCAATTCACGCCGCTCGCCCTCGGTACCATGGGTAAACTGGCGCGGGGTACGATTGGTACTGCTTTTGAAATGCACATTGCCGATACCGTGCTCACCACCCTGGGCCACCAACAGGGTCTGCTGGTGCTCCAGCAATTCGCCCAGCAGTTCACCGGTCTCCTCATCGAAGATACGGGTACCCACAGGAATCCGCACATGCAGATCCTGCCCCTTACGCCCGGTACGTTCGCGTCCCATACCATTCTGGCCACGCTCGGCTTTATGGGTTCGCTGGGTACGGAAATCCACCAGGGTGTTCAGACCGCTGTCGGCAATCAGGTAGACACTGCCCCCATCACCGCCATCACCCCCATCAGGGCCACCTTTGGGAATATACTTCTCCCGGCGAAAACTGGCGCAACCGTTACCCCCGTCTCCGGCAATCACCTTGATTTTGGCTTCGTCTACAAATTTCATAGGCCAGAACGCAAAAAGCCTCGTCAACGGACGAGGCTTTCGAGCGTCAACTCCGTAATTGGATTACTCGGCGACAACGCTCACATATTTGCGGTTACGCGGGCCTTTGACTTCAAACTTGACCGTACCGTCCGCTTTGGCGAACAGGGTGTGGTCTTTGCCAATGCCGACATTGACGCCGTTATGGAACTGGGTGCCACGCTGACGAACGATGATATTGCCGGCCTTCACCGCCTGATCACCGTAGATCTTGACACCAAGACGTTTGGATTCCGAATCGCGGCCGTTACGTGTACTACCGCCTGCCTTTTTATGAGCCATCTCTCTCTCCTCAGCCGCTAATGCCAGTGACTTGCAACTCAGTGAACCACTGACGATGCCCCTGACGCTTCATGTGGTGCTTGCGGCGACGAAACTTGATAATTTTCACTTTCTTGCCACGGCCGTGGGATTTCACGGTAGCCGTAACTTTGCCGCCATCGACATAAGGTGTACCGACCTTGACGTCATCGCCATTGGTGATCATCAGAACCTTGTCCAGCTCGACAGAGGCGCCCTCATCAGCCGTCAACATCTCGACTTTGATGGTATCACCTTCAGAAACCCGGTACTGTTTGCCGCCGGTTTGAATTACCGCATACATTGCATTAATCCCCGAAATATCCCGTTATCTCCTCAGCCAGACATCTGGCGAGGTAAAGAGCCGGAATTCTACCCGTACGAACACGTCGGGTCAACCTGCCGTGAGACTGGCCCAGAGGGGGCTTGAGAAATCGCTGCATGGCAGACCCTGCGGCTGAAAGAGCACCCACCTATCTACCTCAATAAACGCTTGTTTAAACTGAAAAAAATCCGCTTTAGATCTACCTATCCATCGCAATGATCGCGCTTTTCAGCTGACAGGGGCAGCTTGAGACCGGTGCGCAGGTTGACCGGCGCATCGAACCAACCCCTTGGCTTCATAGGCGCGCTTGTGGGGTCTCTCGTATCGCTTCGCGGCGATCACGTGACACGATGCAGGCGGCTAGCGATTGACCTGTTTCGACTCCCCAGCATCAAGAATATCTGTCAGCTCCGATGCAGGCACTGGATGGCTGTAGTAGTAGCCTTGCAACCCATCACACCCATATTGCTGCAGGTGATCCGCCTGAGCCTCCGTCTCCACACCCTCGGCGATAACCTTGAGTTTTAGACGTTTGGCCATCTGAATGATCGTCAAAGTGATCTCTTTGACATTTTCATTCTGCTGAAACTCCCGGGTAAAGGATTGATCAATCTTGATTCGATCCAACGGAAAGTGCTGAAGATTACTCAACGATGAGTAACCGGTACCGAAATCATCGATAGCCAGCTTTACGCCCTGCTCTTTCAACAGGCGCATCGCATTCGTCGCTTCAGTGAGATTCTGCATGACCGCACTTTCTGTAATCTCCAGCTCCAAATAGCCGGGTTCCAGCCCACTATCCTCAAGACAACGCCGAACCCCATCAACCAGATTTTTATCGCTGAACTGCAACGGTGAAAGATTGACTGCCAACTGTATCGGCCCCAACCCCTGACGATTCCACTGTTGAACCTGCTGACAAGCTGTACGCAGCACCCATAGCCCTATGTTACGTATCAGCCCGGTATGTTCAGCCACCGGAATGAAGGCACTGGGATAGACCAGGCCGAGATCAGGGTTATGCCAGCGCAACAACGCCTCAACACCAAAGATCTGCCCGGTTTCGGTCACTACCTGAGGTTGATAGTAGACTTCGAACTCGTTACGTTCCAAAGCGAAGATGAGCGCCTGCTCCAACTGCGACCCCTGCTCAACCTCTCTGGCAATCTGGGGCGAATAGCGACAAACCGATTCCAAACCCTGCATGCGCGCTCTGAATACCGCTATCTTTGCATCACGTAATAATGCTTCACCATCTTCGCTCGATTCTGGCCACAGACTCATACCGATGCAGGGTGCGAGAAACATGGAGGTCTCTTCGAAGGCGATGGGCTGCTGCATCACCCTAAGCAGATTCTGAGCGACAACATCGGCTGATTGAACGTCATTCAATCCCTGCACCAAAACGCCAAAGTCGTCACCACCAAGATGACTGATGATGTCATCACTACGCACAACATCACGCAACAACTGAGCGATCGCTTGCAACAGCTGGTTGCCGGCTGAACGACCGATGATGCTACCGGTCGATTTTAACCACTTCACATGAATGATCATCAAAGCGGTAATATTGGCGCGTGGCGCATCCGCAAGATTCAGCTTGCGCAGATACTCTTCCAACGCGTACTGGTTGGGCAGGCCGGTTACGGCGTGGTGGGTCGCCTGATCGTGCATCCGCACACTCAATTGGCGATTGATACTTTTTTCATGCCGATGCAGCCAGACTCCCCATAAGGGAATGCCGATCAACAAAGGCACCATCGAAGCGGCGGGGGCAAACCAGATCTGCGTAGCTGAAAGGACCAAACCGGCACCGATCGGTATACCGATCACCGCAACAAGAAATAGAACAACCGAAGCAGGGAAGCGAGCTGATGAGAGTAAAAAAGTTACCAAACCTGTAATCACCAGAATCAAATAGAGATGCACATCTTGATCCATCTCTTGCAGCAGATTACCACCCAGCAAACCACTCAACACATGAGCATTCAACAGAACTCCCGGCATCCGTTGGTGACTCTTCGACACCGGTGTTGAAATGACATCACCCAAACCGGTAGCCGTTGATCCGACCAATACATAGCGCCCCTCAACCTTGGCTGCGACTTGATCATTGTGCAGAAACTGGTATGCGGAAATCGTTTCAATTCCACCTTTGCGTGCATCGTATGGAATGAGATAGCGCCCCGATCTAAGCCAACTGACCGTCTCCCTATTCACTGACTTGTTAGCGCGACTCAGTGATACTTGATCACCCGCCACATTGGCCATAGCCAAGGTAAAGGTTGGCCAACGGGCATCGTCCATTCCTGCGTAGAGATAGAAACTGCGGCAAAGCCCATCACTGTCGATCTCAAAATCAACATGCCCCAATGCAGCGGCCGATGTAGCCAGCATGGGCAGGGGCAGTACCTCGGCAATAGGCTTTCCCGGCAGTGGGTTTGTCGGCGCAACGGCAAGTACGGTCACACCACTGCGGGCAATCGCATCGGCAAAAATCTTATCGGCCAGAGGATCTGTCGTTTCCGCTTCGGAAAACAGTACATCAAAACCGACAACGCGGGCCTGCAGTGCAGTCAAGCGATCAAGCAGTTGCGCATGGACTTTTCTGGACCAGGGCCAACGCCCCATCGCCTGCAGACTCGAATCATCGATGGCCACCACCACCAGTTCATCGCTAATCCGATTATCGAGCAGATTGAGAAAATAGTCGTATAACAGATAATCCAGACGCTCTATCGCTGGGTGTTTGACCAAAACAAAAGCGCAGGCAACCAGTATGGCTGTTAGAACAATCTGACTGATTCTGCTCTTGATCAAAAGACTACCTTAATCAACTACAAAAAAAGCAAACCCATGATTGCGCTTATCGGTACAATCCATACACTCTTGCCCAATAAGGGATCCACCTTATGCACCGAACTCCATGGCCCATGATAGTCATCAGTATCCACAGCACAGACTCTTAAATATCTCAGTTGGCTGTAGATGTGATCGAAAGCCTGCTCATTGGTTGTGATTATCTGATCAAATTCAAGCTGTTTGAAATCGGGATCATGCGCCAACTGAACATGGTAACGGTAGTTTGGATTCAACCAAGGCCAGCTGCTGACAACATTGGCTTCGGTGGCCGTAACAACGACACTGGGGGGTTCCATATCCGTTCTGAGCCGCCATGAACGAACCGCGCCTGGCGGCCCCACCTCCCCATCCTCAGCGATCGCCGAGACACGCCAAAAGTAGCGCCCAGGCTGCTTGAGTTCAGTCACCATGAGTTGGCCTTGTTCATCGGTTTCCTTCTTATAGACGATCTCTTTAAAGTCCTGGTCTGCAGCAACCTCCAACAGGTACCCTCTGACATCGCTGATTTGTTGCCACTTCAGCTCAACGCCTCCAATATCCAACATCTCACCATCCGCCGGGCTCAATGATGTCGGCGGCTGGGGATGACGATCCAGAAGCAACGGCTGAACCGCACTGTTACCCTCAAACCCAACCTCATCGATACCACGCACCCTGAACCAGTAGTCCCCATCAGAAAGATCCGGTAGATCCACTTGAGGCTCCTGGACCACCGCCTCCCACTTCAGCACATCGAAATGACGACTCGAACTGATCTCCGCACGATAGCTGTTCGCCCCATCCAGAGTCTGCCATCTGAGTTGCCACTGCAACACCCTGAGCGGCTGAGGTATCTCCAGCAAGTGGGGAGAAGGCAGCAGTTTTCGAGGCTCCGTGGGAGCTTTACCAAGGGCTACCTGAGTACCGAATCCCGCCGATACCAGGGTTTGCTGTTCAGCACCACTGACCACCACATCCCCCTCAAGCACCTCGATGGTTGAAGAGTCACCGCCCGGACTGATGGCGGCACGATAGGCCGTCCCCCTGACCGCTGTGATGGCTGAAGGTGTATGGATTTCGAATCGAGAGCCGGGACCGGCCGTCGGTTTTACCTTGGTCTCCATACGCCCTTGCCCCAGATGCACCCTGGAGTCCACCATACCGGTCTCCCCATAGGCACTGAGGTGATCAAATCGCATCTCAGTATCGCTATACAACGTCAAACTGGAGTTATCCGCAAAGATCACTGAAGCACTACTGTTCTGTCCGGTATTCAGGGTATCCCCCAAATGGATTAAAACACCTGATTCAAGGCTGTTTTCAGCTGAACCATCAGCGCGGGTAATGCGAACCTTGCCCTCAAGCAGGCCGATTCGCGCCGGAACCGCATTACTACGAATCCATTTCATTGGCACCCGCAACCAACTGCCAGGCTGCAAACGCTTCGGATTTTTGATGTTATTCAGCTTTCCAAGCTGCTCATAGCGCATCACACTATCCAGATGCTTGGCACTGAAATCCCAAAGGTTATCCCCCTCTACGACGGTATATACCCAATCAGCTGCCTGTAGAGGCAGGGAGAACAATAGAACAAGAATGGTGTTCCTCAGGAAAAAAAATCGTTTCGACAATGGACTTCCCCTGATGTTATCCCTATGTTGCTGTTATAAGTTTCCAGTCTAAATCATGAGAAACAGAGTGACTGTAAAATAAAATTACATTTTTGCTGTAGACAAATTTCGCAACTAACAGAAACTCGTAGACCAGCTTGAATTTAGCTTAAGGGTAAAATCGGCAAAAAGATAGCTCAGCAACAGATTTACGAGCAACCAAACTGCTTAGGCGGAACCCACCCAAGTCACGTCAATAACCTGTAATAAGGGAATAGTCGATGGTACCCAATATGGCTGACTAGCTAGGGTTGCAGGAAATAGAATCTGCCCTTCTCGACACATAGGTTACACAATTGAGCATTTGAAGGGGACCTCAGATGCCTTGGAAAGAGTGTAATCCTATGGATGAACACCTTCGATTTGTTGCACGCCTCCTAGAGGGGGAAAAGATGTCTTTTGTTTGCCGCGAGCTTGGCATCTCCCGAAAGACAGGCTACAAAAATGTTCGAACGCTACACGGACTTCGGTTAGTGGAGGTTAGAGAACCGAAGCAGGCAACAATTCGGTTGGCGGCGTCAATGGGCCCCTGGTTTATGACTGATGATGTCCTGCAGGTCTAAAAATGAGGAACAAATACTAGCCCGTAAATTCAAGGAGTTGAATCGGCAATAACCGATTTGCAGGTGTTGCCTACTGGCTTTGATACCAGGTTCTCGCCTTGATATGCCGGGATGATCTGTTTACCCTCCTCAGCCTCATGTATCGCAACATACCCACCAACCTAATCACTGGATTCCTCGGTACCGGCAAGACCACCGCCATCCTGCATCTTCTGTCTCAGGCGCCCGTGGGGCAGCGCTGGGCAGTGCTGGTGAACGAGTTCGGGCGTATCGGTGTGGATGGTGACCTGATACAGGCCGAGGTGGTTGATCATGCCGAGGTGTTCGTCGAAGAGGTTCCCGGTGGCTGTCTCTGTTGTGTTGGCAGTGCGGGCATGCAGGTGGGGCTGAATCGCCTGATCCGCAGCTCAAAACCCGACCGCATTCTTATCGAACCTACCGGTCTCGGACACCCGGCTCAACTCATCCAGCAACTCACCGGCCCCATTTATGGCGAAGTCATTGATCTCCGAGCGACCATTGGCTTGGTCGATGCTCGCATGCTTAATGACTCCCGCTATACATCTCACCCTAACTTCCAGGATCAGCTCCATTTGGCCGATGTCCTCGTTGGCAACAAACTGGACTGCTACTCTGAAGCTGACAGAAATGCATTCTACAGTCTGATTGAAGCTCAGGGCTCATCCAAAAAAACTGCCGTCATGGTAGCTTATGGCGGCCTTGAACAGGCCTACCTTGATGGGCCTAGACAGGAGCGCATTGCCTTATTTCCCGAGGTGCATGCGTTCAAAGCCAATACCCACCATCACCATCAAGAACACGAACCTTCCTGTGGTAATTGGAATCGTATTGAAGGTTCTGACGATGGTTTCTACACGGCAGGTTGGACCTTGCCTACAGATGCCATATTCGATCCGGGTTGCCTACGACAGTTAATGACCATGTCAGGTGTGGTGAGAATGAAAGGTTTCGTACCCTCATCGCATGGGCAGATGAGAATCAACGCAACCCCGGGGGAGTGGTCCGAAGAGGCTTTAGAGCGCCAGGTGAATCCAAGAATCGAGATGATCAGTACTGATCCTTTGGATTGGCATGCAATTGAACGGCAGTTGAAGGATTGTGTAGAAAACCATTGCTAAGGACAGGGTCATTAGCGGCGAGACGCACCTTGCCCTGAACGCTGACAGACCAACTGAACCCGGCAATATGCTGCACCAGCTACCACATGGAAATGCTCAATCAAGTTTGTTTCACCTGGCCCTAAAACCGCTCTTGTAGCAAACAACCACAAAAAAGATGCCCTATATTTATGTTATGATATAACATAACATTATCACTCCACGACCGTTCGCTTGTCATGCATCGAAACGCAACCGATTCCGAGTTGGCTCCTCCTGCATCAACACACGCGGTGGACAACCAGCCCGATTTACTGCACTAAATACTCGATTCTGCCGCGAACCTCGGCCAATACGAATATCGAAATGGAGAGCTAAAATGCCTTCTGCATCTGCCATAGGCCGCAAATTACCGGTCACCGTCCTATCCGGTTTTCTGGGTGCCGGCAAGACCACGCTGCTCAACCATATCCTCAACAACCGCGAAGGTCGGCGTGTCGCGGTTATCGTCAACGATATGTCTGAGGTCAATATCGATGCCGCCCTGGTGGATAAAGAAGTCCAATTCAACCGTGCCGAGGAGAAGCTGGTCGAGATGAGCAACGGCTGCATCTGTTCTCGGTGATCCCCAGCATGAGGAATCGCGACGCTTCGCGAGCTTGTATGGAGAACCTTGGCACGAGCAGGTGCTGGCGTGGTTTCAACGTGCGGCGGCAGAGGTATGATGACGAGTTTTACCTTTCGTCGCCGCGATCCGGCTACAGCGGCTCCGTCCGCTACGGCCTCAGAATTCAATACAGCGACACAGTGATATGGCCAAGAAACACAGCGAATTGAAACGGCAGGCGCAGCCCCTTGGGTCGTCCGACAATGGTCCCCCCATCGACGACGACTACATGGGGCCGAGCCAGTTGACCTATTTCAAACAGAAGCTCCTGAACTGGCGATCAGAGTTACTCGACGAGGTAGACGCGACTCTTGCGGAGCTGCGTCACGACAGCCACCATGAGGTCGGTGATGAAGCAGACCGAGCTACCCGTGAAGCTGCCCAGACACTGGAGTTGCGTACGCGAGACCGCTACCGCAAGCTCCTGGGCAAGATCGACGCTGCCCTCGACCGCATTGACGATGGAACCTACGGTTGGTGCGAAGACACCGGCGAGCCAATCGGCTTGGCACGGCTTGAGGCGCGTCCCGTCACGACGCTTTGTGTGGAAGCTCAGGAGCGACGCGAACTGCGCGAGCGGCTAACCGGAGTGGATCCCGGCAGAAAATGAACCCAGTCTCTTACCGATGAGAGCACAGAATTACTACAGATGCGGTATTAGCGGATTGATGCTGGGTATGTTGTTTGAAAAATCAGAATGGAACGGGACCGCCCCGCCAATC
>JAKSBX010000227.1 GCA_022360905.1 Chromatiales bacterium | reverse complement strand
TGTGGTCTGTATTTCACCGCCCAAGGACGTCACTACCCTATTGCAGCAGTTTACAAAAATCCTGGGAATGAACACGGCGGTAGTCAATCAAGTGAAGCGCCGTCTTGAGCAGCGATTTGGTGAAGCGATGTGGTCCAGGTTATCCATGCCGGCATGGGTTCGTGCTGCCGATATCCCAGGCTTGATCATTCATGACTCACGGGATCGATATATCCCGGTCTCCAACGGCAGAGCGGTACACGCCGCCTGGAAGGAGAGTGAACTCCAGATAACCAGAGGGCTCGGTCATATGCGCATCCTGCAGAATGCCGAGGTTATCGCCAGCATCGGGCGTTTCTTGGTCAAACCTGGTCAGTAAATCGGGGAGTGGATATAGCCAAGGGCTCGGCGGGGCAAGGTGATCGGACGTAGGGTGCGGTATGCCGCACCCTACGAACCTTGATAGTCAATCAGAAGTTTCAGAAGTTATGGCTATCTGATATTGATAACGGTCTGGGTTACCGCATCCGCTGTGGTGATCACTTGCGCATTCGCCTGGAAGTTACGCTGCGCGGTAATCAGGTTAACCAACTGCTTGGCCAGATCCACATTGGAGTTCTCCAGCGCACCGGACTGGATCAGTCCATAACTACTGGTTCCGGCCTCACCGATCTGCACATCACCCGAGGCGAAGGATTCCGCCCAGCTGGTATCGCCGATCTGACGCAGACCCTGGGTGTTGGAGAAACGGGCCAGAGCGATCTTACCCAAAGGCTCGGATTGTCCGTTGGTGAAACGGGCGAATACCACGCCGGAATCATCCACATCCACACCACTCAGTCGGCCTGAGGTGAACCCATCCTGGGAGAGTTCGTTAACGGCAAATCCAGAACCAAACTGTGAGGTGGCGCTGTAGTTGAAGGTCAAACCACTGATATCAGCCGCACCGCCGCCCGGGTTGAAATCGTCGATCACCACATTACCCAGGGCATCCACGTCGCCGGTGCTGACTGCCAGGGCGCCGGCATCGGTGAACTGGATATCGGCAAAGGCGTTACCACCCACCGTGACGTTGTTACCGTCGACAAAGGTGAAGGCGTTCCACTGATTGTCCGCCACTTTGGCATAGAACATGGTTGCGGTATGCGCGGTACCCAGTGAGTCGTAGATGGTGGTTGCGGTTGAGTGGTTGTAGCTCAATGGATCGGGTGGAAAGGTAAAGGTCGGTGCCGTTGGATCCAGGACGACGGCAGGCGGTTGCTCGGAAGCACTCAGATTCAGGGTTGCCTCGATGCCGGAGGTGGTTTGCGGTGTACCCGAAACTACCGGCAGGTTGAGGTCGACGGTTGAACCGGTGTTGAACAGGTTGCCTGATGTTCCGATACGCGGAAAGACCTGCAGCCTGGATCCGGCCTGGTCAACCACGTTACCATCACGATCCACGGAAAATGCCCCTGCCCTGGTATAAGAGCGATCACCGGCAGCGTCCTCCAAGACGAAGAAACCTTCACCATTCATTGCCAAATCCAGATTGTTGGAGGTGAACTCCGTACTGCCCTGGGAGAACTGCTGGGCAACCCGGGTCACCCGAACACCACGCCCAGGCACTGAACTGCTCACATCGCTGATCGAGTTGGCATAGATATCTGCAAACTCGGCGCGGGACTGTTTAAAACCAATGGTACTGGCGTTTGCGATATTGTGTCCGGTAACTTCCAGGTCGGTGGAAGCTGCATCCAGACCACTCAGTGCGATACGAAATGCCATCTTTTTTCTCCTGTCTATTCACTGAATGGACACCGCCCATCCAATCTAAAAACCTTTTGCTTATTGAATCTGCACCACGTCATTCATGGAGACCTGCCCCAGGCCATCCAGGTTGAGCTGGATGCCACCTGAACCACCCAGGTTGACGCTCTCCACCTGGGCCGACACCAGTACGGTGGGGGCCATTTCGGCGTCATCGACGCTGGCGGTGGCGGTGATCTGGTAGAAGCCGTCACCCGCATAGTGACCGGCATCGTCATAGCCGTCCCAACTGTAGGAGAGGTTACCCGCCTCATGGGTCCCCAGGGGCAGCTCGCGGACCAGCTCACCGGCACTGTTGGTAACCCTGAGGGTGATGTTGCTGGCCGACGCCGGCAGTACCAGACTGCCCTGTACGGTCTCGCCTTCGCTCAGTGCACCAACATTGCTTTCAACCAGCACATCCCGGCCGACCAGACTGGCCGCCTGCAGGGCCTGGTTGGATGTCAATGCACCACGCAGATCGTTAAATGAATCATTCAGATCTCCGATGCCGGATACGGTGGCGAATTGAGAGACCTGGGTGGCCATCTCGGAGTTCTCCATCGGTTTGAAAGGATCCTGATGAGTCAGCTCGGTGACCAGTAGGTTCATGAAGTCTTCCAGGCCGAGTTGTCCCTGTTCGGACTGATTGGTCTCTGGCTCTCTGACCAGACCGATATCTTCATATTGGTTGTAGGCGGAAACGATGCCGGTTGTCATAACGGTCTCCTTATTGACCCATGCGCAGGGTGGCCAGCAGCAACTGCTTGGCGGAATTCGCCACTTCTACGTTGCTCTGGTAGGAACGGGAGGCTGAGAGCATGTTGGCCATCTCTTCAACCATATTGACGTTGGAACGGAAGATATAACCCTCTTCGTTGGCCAGCGGGTGATCCGGTGCATGCTCCTGAATCAGCGGTGCGTCACTCTCCACCACACCGGCCATGCGGACCCCATGGGCAACCGCATCCGGGTTGAACTGATCGAGCATGGTCTGAAATACCGGCTGTCTGGCGCGATAGGTCTCGTCGAGGCTGCTGCTGACCGCATCCGCATTGGCCATGTTGCTGGCCACCAGATTCATGCGCAGGGTCTGGGCGCCCATGCCGGTTGCCGCGGTATCAAATATTCTGAACATGGACATGACTATTCACCCTTCAACGCTTTGCGAAGACCACTGATCTTGCTGTTGACGAAATTGAGACTGGTCTGATATTCGATGGCATTGGTACCGAAGGCCGCATGCTCACGTTCGCTATCCACCGTGTTGCCATCCAGTGAGGGCTGACTCGGCACCCGGTAGAGCAGCTGTGCCGGTGGCACGGTTCCTGACTCTGCCTGGATATGGCCGCTACTGGTGGTGGCCATACGCATGCCATCGCCCATCTGCTGTTGCAGCATGGCCTTGAAATCGATATCCCTCGCTTTGTAACCCGGGGTGTCGGCATTGGCCAGATTGGCGGAGAGGATCTCCGCTCTCTGGGAGCGCAGAACCAGGGCCCGCTCATGTATGCCGAATAGGTTGTCGAAGTCCATCAAATGCTCCACTGGATGAAATGACTCACAGAGCAAGTAGCAGGGAGCATGCCAATCGCCTTTAAGGGCTGAAAAAGCTGGTTATTGTCGAGCTGAAGGGGATCGTTTATGCCGGGCGGGCCGGTTCGACGGCAACGGCCTGCCGCAAAACGGCAAGCTTTGCCGTTGATTCATTGAACTGGATCGGTAGATAGGATTTGGCTTGGAAATGGCAGGTGTGCGCTCTGTTGAGACTAATCTTTCAGTCGGTAGGAGATGCCGCCATGCCCTACTTTCATCTCGAATCGGTTGGTCAGCTGATTGATCGATTCGGTGGAACCGAGAAACAGATAACCACCGGGATTGAGGATATCCGCCATCCGTTCAACGATATCTTTTTTCAGCTCGTTTGAAAAATAGATCAATACGTTACGGCAGAAGATCACATCGAAACGCCCCATGGTATGAAAGCTGTCGGCCAGATTCATCGGCTTGAAACTGACCCGGCGTTTGATCTCCGGCTTCACTTCCAGACAATCCCCTTTCGGATTGAAGAAGCGTTGCCGCTGTTCCTGGGTCAGCCCCCGCTCGACCGCCAGGCCGCAATAGACCCCAGCCCGGGCCTCATCGAGGATTTTGCTGGAGATGTCGGTGGCCTGAATCTGAACCTGTCGACCCCGCCCTTTAGCGGCCTGATACTCCTCTGCAATCATGCTGATGTTGTAGGGCTCCTGGCCGCTGGAACAGGCGGCAGACCAGATTCGGATAGAACCGCTCATCTGCTGGTTCAGATCCGGCAGGATGGTCTCTTTGAGCAGGATATAGTGGCCGATATCGCGAAACCAAAAGGTCTCATTGGTGGTCATGGCATCGATCACCCTCACCTTCAGGCGGGAGTGTATCGGTGATTTGATCTGTTTCAGCAGTTCGCCCAGGGAGGCAATACCCGCCTCTTTCATCACCCCGTTCAAGCGACTCGAGACCAGGTACTCCTTGCCGTTTCCCAACAGAATACCGCAGGCCTGCTGCAGAAAATCCTTAAATGCCTCATAGTCAGCAGACGTAATGGCCGCGTTTCGATTGTACATAGTAGTAATTTTTATTTTACGCCTAGGTGTTTAATTTTTAGGAAATTTCTTTCAAACGTTTGGTGACGCTACCAACCAATTCATCGGGCATGAACTTGGCAAGAAACTGATTCGCCCCAACCTTTTTCACCATACTCTCATTAAACACACCACTCAGTGAAGAGTGAAGGATCACATACAGATCCGAAAGCTTGGGATTATCACGAATGGCACTCACCAACGAGTAACCATCCATCTTCGGCATTTCGATATCCGAGATGACCATGGCCAGCCAATCACTCACCTTACCCTCTTCCGCCCAGGCCTCCAGGTGTATCAGGGCCTCTTTGCCATCCTTAGCCAGAATGGTTTCAAGCCCAACCTCCTCGAGCACCCGCTTGATCTGATTGCGAGCCACCATGGAGTCATCCACCACCAGCACTTTGTAGGCGTCCAGATTGGTCCCTTCGGTATCGATCGGTTTGGTGATCTCCTCATCGATGCCCAGCACTTCACTCAGCACCTTCTCGACGTCGATGATCTCGACCAGGTCCCCTTCGATCTCGGTAACTGCCGTCATATAGCTGTTACGGCCAACCCCTTGCGGTGGCGGCAAAATGTCTTCCCAATGGGTATTGACGATACGCTCCACATTACCCACCAGAAAGGCCAGCAGACGGCGATTGTACTCGGTAATAATGATGAAATAGTCCGTAGCATTGCCCATTTTCGGTCCGCCGATGGCGTGACACAGATCCATCACCGGGATGTTATTCCCCCTCAGCGACGCAACACCCCGGATATTCTCATGGGCACTGGGCAGAGCGGTCAGGGGAGGACACTGCACAACCTCTTTGACCTTGAATACATTGATGCCAAAAATCTGACGCCCCGCAAGACGAAACAGCAAGAGTTCAAGTCGATTTTGCCCGGCCAGTTTTGTCCGTTGGTCAACACTGTCTAACATTGACGCCATGGTTTGCCACCTTTAAATATGCGGTTTTTTCTGAAATACAATAATTAAGTATGGCGGCTTCTCAGCGTCGACCTTTAGGCCAGGTTCAGCGGCCAATCATTTCGGCACATTGTTTGCATCACTTCTATGGAACCGTATGGAGAACCCGAATGATCAACCCATTCACACTCGGCTGCACGCTACTGCTCGGACTGCTGCTATCCGGCAGTTTAGCGGGCCAGCCAGTGAATAGCGAACATCACCCCCGCCAGGCCATTGCCGAAGCCGCCAGGACCTATCTGGAGACGACGCTCGTCCAGGATACGGCCGGGGCGAGCGTGAAAATCACTCCGCTGGACCACCGCCTCAAGCTGGCCCGCTGCGAAGCGCCGCTGGAGGCCTTCAGCCCACCGGGCGGCATCAAGCTGGGCCGTACAACCGTGGGGGTCCGCTGCCAGACACCCAGCCCCTGGTCGATCTATATCTCTGCCAACGTCTCCGTTGAGGCGCCGGTGGTGGTTGCAGTTCGCGACCTGGCCCGGGGACAGGCGATCACCGACAAGGATCTCAAGGTCAAAATATCCGATACCAGCCATCTGTTGAGGGGCTATTTCGAGACCATCGACGAAGTTGCAGGCCAGATTTCGAAACGCACCATTCGCCGGGGCCAGGTGGTCACACCTTCGATGCTGGTCGTCAGAAAGACGATCAAGCGTGGAGATCAGGTAACCATCGTGGCAGGCGCTGGAGGCATCCAGGTCCGAATGCAGGGTAAAGCCATGAAACAGGGTAATCCCGGAGACCTGATCACCGTCATGAACACCAAATCGAAAAAGCAGGTAGAGGCAAGAGTGGTGTCGAAAGGTATGGTGATGGTCGACTGAGGTATACAATCCAAACAACCAGGTGTAAAAAAACTGAAAACATGATTGGAATAATCCCTGCCCATGGCAGAATAGGCCAGATCCAGGTAACTGAGGTATCGCGATGCCCATTCAAATCAACAGTCTTTCAAGCCGTAGTCTGAAAGGTACGGGTAAGAGCGGCAAGGCAAAAGGCAGCAGCAAAGCCCAGGGCGGCAGAGCGGCAGCGGCCACTTCAACCACAGGGGGAAGTGACAGTCTGAATATTACTGGAGATGCGGGTAAACTCCAGGAGCTGGAAGGACGCATTGCCAATATGCCCATCGTGGATGCACAAAAAGTTGAAGCTGTGCAGCAGGCACTGGCCAATGGCAGCTTTACCATCGACCCCCAGACATGCGCCGACAAAATGTTGGCGATGGAACTCTCACTACCATGACGATCGATCCACAACAGCAGGCCAGCTTCACCCGAACACTGCAGAGAGAAACCGAGCTTGCTCAACAACTGCTCAACCTCCTGCGGCAGGAGTTTGAACTGCTGAAATCTCCGCCTTCGGCAAAACTGGAAGAGCTGCTTGGACAGAAGCAGCAGCAGCTGCAGCAGATTGAACAGAGCGTTTTACAGCACAACCAGCTGATGGCTTCTCTGGGTTACACCCCGGACCGTAAGGGAACCGAGGAATTTATCCAGCAATGCCCGGACAATGCTCAGCTGT
>JAKSBX010000051.1 GCA_022360905.1 Chromatiales bacterium | reverse complement strand
TTGCGGATGCACTTCCAGGTCCTTGGCGGCACACTCGGCGGCCGCTTCCAGAATGGCACGGATCTGCATGGAATAGATCTCAGGAAAGGTGATGCCCAGCCTCACCCCTCGATGGCCCAGCATCGGATTGGTCTCGGTCAGCGCTCTGACCTTGCGCAGCATGGTCTCTTTTTTCTCGATCGCCTGCTCGACCAGACTCTCATCCACCAGATGGCGTAGTGAGTCGGCCTCCTGCTTGGCGTTCTCCGGATCCTGCAGCAACATCATACTGCCGGCCAGTACATTCATACCCCGCACGGAATTTCGCAGATGCTGCAACTCTTCCAGATCGAGCAGCAACTGCTGCTCTGTCGGCAGAAACTCGTGAATCGGCGGATCCAGCAGACGGATGGTCACCGGCCTGGGTGACATCACCTCGAGGATCGACTTGAAATCACCACGCTGCATAGGCAGCAGTTTATCCAGCGCAGCCTGGCGCTGTTCCGGAGACTCCGCAACAATCATCTCGATCACCACCGGCAGCCTGTCCACCGCATTGAACATACGCTCGGTACGACAGAGCCCGATCCCCATGGCGCCATATTTGAGCGCCCGCTTGGCATCGGTTGGTGTATCCGCATTGGTCATCACCCGCAGGTAGGCAACCTCATCGGCCCAACGCAGCAGGCGATTCAACTCCTCGGTAAAATCAGGTTCCACCATCGGAATCTTACCCAGATAGACATTACCGCTGCTGCCGTCGATGGTGATCATGTCACCCTCTCGAATCACCGTACCTTTGGCAATCGCCTCCCGCCGCTGCACGTCCACACTGATGCCCTCGGCGCCCGCCACACAGGGCTTACCCATACCGCGGGCGACGACCGCGGCGTGGGAGGTCTTGCCGCCGCGACTGGTGAGGATACCCTCTGAGGCAAAAAAACCATGGATATCTTCCGGCTTGGTCTCCTCTCTCAACAGGATCACCTGCTGTCCCTGATCCTTACCCATCATCTCGGCCCGATCCGCGTCAAATACCGCCACTCCACTGGCGGCACCGGGTGATGCGGGCAGCCCCTGAGCGACCGGTTCGGCCTTTACCACATTGTTCAAACGGGGATAGAGCATCTGCTCCAGATAGGCGGGATCGATGCGTAACAGCGCCTGCTCCCGGCTGATCAGCCCCTCTTCCACCATCTCCACCGAGGTACGCACCATGCCCGTGGCATTCATCTTGCCATTGCGGGTCTGCAGGCAGTAGAGGGTGCCCTGCTCGATGGTGAATTCGAAATCCTGTATCTCTTTGTAGTGCGCCTCGAGCTTCTGCCGCAGCGTCTCCAATTGAGTGGCCATCTCCGGCATCTCGTCAGCCAACCGAGCAATCGGCTTGGGTGTGCGGATACCGGCCACCACATCCTCTCCCTGGGCGTTGACCAGATATTCACCAAACAGCTTGTTCTCACCGGTACCCGGATTGCGGGTGAAGGCAACACCGGTAGCCGAATCGTTACCCCGGTTGCCGAACACCATGGTGCAAACATTGACCGCCGTGCCATTAGCCATCTCCGGCGTGATGTTGAACTGACGGCGATAGTCCACCGCCCGTTTGCCCATCCAGGAGCCGAACACCGCTTTGATGGCGATCTCCAGCTGCTCGTAGGGATCCTCCGGAAAGGGACGCCCGGTCTGCTGTTCGAACACGGTCAGAAAACGTTCACTGATCTCCTGAAGATCTTCAGCGGAGAGCCCCACATCCTCATTCACATGGGCATTCTGCTTGACCGCTTCGAACTCCTCATCGAAGGCTTCATCGGGGACCCCCAGGGCGACCTTGCCGAACAGCTGGATGAAGCGACGATAGGCATCATAACCAAAGCGGGCATCACCGGTCTGTTCGATGACTCCCTGCAGGGTCTTACTGTTGAGACCCAAATTGAGGATGGTATCCATCATGCCGGGCATCGACATGGCGGAGCCGGAACGCACGGAGACCAGCAGCGGATTGGCCGGATCACCGAAACCCTTGCCGGTGGACGCCTCTACCTGTTGCATGTGTGTGCGCACATCTTCCATCAATTCGCCGGGCAGAGCCTTGTTTTCGGTGGCCAGATAGTCGAGACAGGCTTCCGTACTAATGACGAAACCCGGCGGCACATTCAAGCCAAACTGGGTCATTTCACAAAGGTTTGCACCCTTGCCTCCGAGCAGTTTCTTGTTTTTTCCGTCACCCTTGTCGAATGCAAAGACGTGTCGTGAATTACTCATGGTGTCGCTTCTCCCTTGGTTTTTATATTCGCCCAATAGTATTCAGGTCTATTTTGAAGCTTTGATCAGTGCGATAAAAAAGACCACCCTCTCTAGGGCCTGTTAACACTAATCCAATACGCCCTGCTGGGTCTGTTTTTGTGTCCAGCAAGGCAGAATGAGCGTAGTGTAGTTATTCTACATGAGCGAATGATAACGCCGCTGGGCGCAAAAACGGCCCCAGCCCCGAATGGCACTTACTTTACTTACCAGCGCCTCTCTCCATTTGCGCTTCATCAGGCCGATGATATGAGATTAACCGCAAATGAACGCCAATC
>JAKSBX010000053.1 GCA_022360905.1 Chromatiales bacterium | reverse complement strand
GAGTCAGCTCGATGGGCTCAAGGTCCACCTGCTGAGGCATGAACAGAATCAGGGCAAAGCGACCGCACTGCAGAGCGGCTTCGACCAGGCCATCAAGCTCAATGCAGAGATGGTCATCACTCTGGATGGGGATGGGCAGCACAACCCGGCCGAGATTCCCCAACTGATCCGTGCGGCCCAGGCCAACCCAAACAGCATTATCATTGCCGCCCGACTGAAACAGCGCCACAACGCACCGAAACTGCGTCTGTTCGCCAACCGCTTTGCGGATTTCTGGGTCTCCTGGGCGGCCGGTTATCCGGTGACCGATTCCCAGTCGGGATTTCGTCTCTACCCCGTTGACTTACTTCGGGATGTGCGCCTAAACACCTCAAAAGAAAAAGGTTTTGTCTTTGAAAGTGAAATTGTGATTGAAGCGGCAAGCCACAACTTTTATAGTGTATCGGTGCCTGTCGAGTCGATCTATCATGTAGGAAGACGCCAAAGTCACTACAAACCCTGGACAGATACCTGGCGTATTGTGCGAATGATTGCCTGGCGGTTGATCAAAAGGGGGTTATACCTCCAAGGGCTATTTCGCAGTCTCGGCATATTGGCTGATCCACGCAAACACGCACCACAGTAGTGTGGGTTACAGCCCTGAGAACAACCTGAACCCATGAATTCAGGTATAAAACAGACACAAAGATTTTCTACAAACTATTGCAATAAACCACTGTCGTAAGGGAGTCCCGATATGAAAATAGTCTCTATAAAAAACCTGCTGTTCATTTCTCTGCTGGTGTTCACCCTCGGATTGATGGGCTGTCGAACCGAGCCGATCTACAATGTGGAAGAATCTCCGGTCAACACCATTGGTAAAACCACCTCCACCAACATCAAAAAGGCCATTATGTCTGCCGGTGCCGGTCTTGGTTGGCGCATGAAAGAGGTGAAACCAGGCCATATCGTCGCAACCATCATGCTGCGCGGCACCACCGCTTCTGTCGATATTCCCTTCAACAAGAAGACCTACAGCATTGTTTACAAAAACAGTAATGGTCTGAAATATGACGGTTCCAAGATCAACAAGCAGTACAACAAGTGGATCATGAACCTGGATAACGCCATTCAGCAACGCTTGATCGCGATGTAAGTTGTCCTCTGTCCCCGTGCAGCCAACTGCACGGGGATGGATCCAAATCCAAATAACACTCACCCTAAGCCATGCAATTCGACCCTGAACGGGGCGCTATCGATTGGGATGGACTCTGGACCTTCGGCCTCACCCTGTTACTGCTGATCGTCGGCATCGGTATCCCGCTGCTGATCAGCCTGATCTATGTCTATCGCACAGCAACGTCTGCCTCGAGTGAGTGTGATTGTGACAGTCTCCTGGTCTTCGGTAAGCGACTGACCAAACAGGGTATAGACCAGGATTACCGCCTGCGGCTGGAAAAAACCACCGAGCTGATGAGGAACAATCCATCATCGACCCTGCTGTTGGTGGGAGGCGCCGCACCGGGAGAGGATATCACTGAAGCCCAGGCCGGCCGGGGCTATCTGATCGGCAAAGGCATCGAGGAATCACGCCTGCGCTTGGAGCAACAATCCCAGAATACCCTGGAAAATCTGCAGCATGCCAGAGCCATGCTGTCAAAGCAGGATGCCTACCCGGTCGCCTTGATCAGCAATCGCTATCACCTGGCCCGTATCAGTACCATCGCCACCAGCCTAAGCCTGAATCATCAACTCTGCGCCAGTGAAGCAGAGTTCAGATTCAGCCCGCTTCTACTGCCCCGCATGATCATCGAAGGTTGGTATATCCTCTGGTTCAATACCGGCAAGAGCTGGTCCCGATTGATTCGCAGCCAGCGCATGCTCAACCGTGTCACCTAGGGCCTGTTCACGCTAATCGAATCAGACCTGCTGTCGGGAAAATAGCCCCATAATGGTGCTTTACTTGAGCGTTGTTTGGTGGGGCATGGCCCCACCAAAATCCTTTGATAAAACGAGACGCGATGTGGTTTGGTGCTTAAGTTGTAGGGTGGAGCCACGCCCCACCAAAACTGTTGAATTCATGGTGTAGGGTGAGGCCATGCCCCACCAAAACCCTTTGATAAAACGAGACGCGATGTGGTTTGGTACTTAAGTAAGTGCCATTCACCCCAGCCCCCGCTTTCTGTTTCAATCTGGGGCGGTGTCCTTGAAAAAGTGCCACACCCCATTACTCGGCCCAGATGAAACTCCGTGTCGATTTGAGTCGTGTTTGTTGGATTTGTGCCCGGTATGCCGAACGGCATCCCGGGTGGCTGAGCTCAGCCGTATTGGGCACAGGCCTTGGCGATGACCGTAACGGTTCGCTCATGGTCCCGCACACAGGGAT
>JAKSBX010000055.1 GCA_022360905.1 Chromatiales bacterium | reverse complement strand
GTTGCGGACGTGATGCTGCATACCCCATTCGATGAAGCCTTCGCAGAAGAGAATGACCGGGTCACATTTATCGCCCCCTACTATCGAGAGCAGATTGTGTTTGCGGTAGTGGCGGATAAAGCGGGTCGTGGTTCGCCCTTGGAGATCTTCACCCGTGAAAAGATCGGTGTTGAGCTGGACACCTTGGCCGATTTCTACCTATTGACCGCGTACAGTGGCCGAATCCGCGATCAGGTGGTGCACTTCCGTAACATGAACGAGGCGGTGGCTGCTCTGAAGGCTGGTGAATTGAGTGGCGTTGCGGGTCCTCGCAGTGAGATAGAATTTGCCTTGGGTGATGTCAAGGGTGCCTATGCTGTGGGTCCGATTCAGATGCCGGGAATGCGCAGCAGTGGCTGGGATCTGGGGGCCGCTGTACGGCAGGGTAATGAGCAACTGGCGAATGCTCTCGACCAGGCGATGATCGAGGTTCGGGAGACAGGAGAGCTGCAACAGATCTTCGAAAAGCATGGCTCCAGCTATCAACTGCCAAGCCGTATCGTGAGACTCAAGCCTGAGAGTTCAGGTGTGATCGCCTACAGTGATGATGCGAAACTCTGCCTACGTCGCCCTTAGTGCTTCAATCTGCCTAACTTCCGGATCCGCTACAGCGGATCTGGCCGGTGACTATCGCCTCTCATTGGAGAATGAGACCGGTGAGCGTCAACATTTGGCACAGGTTGAGATTCGTCAGGCAGAGCAGGGAGGTTTCAGCTATTGGATCGATTGGCTCGAAGCGCCGTTTGAGAACCACTTTCTCTCGATGCGCCCGTTTAAATGTCTGCCGCATCCTCAACGTATGATCTGCCGTTTACCTTATCCCTATGAGATAAAGCGGCGCATAACCGAATCGGATCTGACCGACCTGGAATATGATCTGCTGTTCCTGCACAAGGTGCCCGGTGAGTACGGTATCAATGCCTGGAATGGTCTCTACTATGTTTTGAAAATGGCTGGCCGGGATCTGGTAGGCGAGCTGCACGAAACCGATCTCAATGTACTCCAGGCTCCGCCTGAGGATGGTGATCTGCGGCCCATAGATCCGCTGGAGATTCATCCCGCGTCCGATACGCTCTGGCCGCGCCGCATTCTGCTCGAGCCAATGTCGTAGGTCTCTATTATGAGGTATCGGATCTATTGTCTGCTGATTCTGCTGTTAACAAGAGCCGTTGATCTGATTGCTGACGAACCGCCTGTCGATCCCCTCAATTCCGTGATGTGGCAGGAGATGCACCAGCGCCTGCTGGATGGGGCACCGGTGGTGTTTGACGAGCGGGTGCAGGTGTCCGCTCCCGCCGTTGCGGAGGATTCTCTGAATCTGCCGCTGTGGATCGATGCCACGGCCCTGGGTGAGGTTGAACGTCTGCTGGTGTTTGCCGAACTCAACCCGATTCCGAAGGTGCTGGATATGCAGCCGTTAAAAGCGGCGCCCCGCATCGGTCTGCGGATCAAGGTGCAGCAGGCCACCCCGGTTAGGGCGGCCGCTCTGACACCGGATGGAGTGTGGCATCTGGGCGGTGTTCTGGTGGACGCGGCCGGTGGGGGGTGTACGGCCCCCAGCATGGGCAGCGGTTCCTCAGACTGGGCTGACCGGCTGGGAGAAGTGACAGCCCGACTCTGGTCCAGAGAGAATCACAGCCGGCTGCGCGCCAGTATCGTGCATCCAATGGACACCGGACTGGTTGCCGGAATTCCCGCCTTCTATCTGGAACAGCTGGAGATCCGGGAGAGCGGGGGGGATCTGATCAGTCGCCTCTCCCTGTTTGAGCCGATTGCGGAAAACCCGGTTTTGACCCTCGATCTGCCGAAGGTCAAACAGCTAACGATGGACGGACGCGACAATAACGGTAATCCGGTCGCGGCTCAGATTAGTGAAAGCAGTCAGACCGGAGGTAGCCGTCAGTGAGGTCTCTTCTGTTCATCGCAGTGATGCTATTGGCTGGAGTGATTCAGGCTGCGGAGCGGGATTATAAACTAAAGCCGCAGCAGGTCGCCGAAAACACCTATGTGCTGATCGGCCATGACGAGCACTTCAGTTTTACCAACGGGGGTAATATCGTCAATACCGGTTTTATCGTCACCGAAGCGGGTGTGGTGGTGATCGACAGTGGGCCGTCGAGGCTCTATGGCGAGCAGTTGAAAGCGGCGATCGCCCGGGTAACCGACAAACCTGTGGTGAAGCTCTTTATCACCCATATGCACCCGGACCATTTTCTCGGTAATCAGGCCTTCGAGGATCTGCCGATTGCCGCCCTGGAAAAGACTCAGGACGGGATTCGCCTGATGGGTGAGACATTCAATGACAATCTCTATCGCCTGGTCGGTAGCTGGATGAAAGGCACCCGGGTGGTGGCGCCCAATCTGCAGGTCGAACCGGGTCTGGAGGAGATCGGCGGTCACCGTCTGCAGTTGATCGCTCTGCAGGGCCACACCGGTGCCGATCTGGCAATTCTTGATCAGACCACTGGCGTGTTGTTTGCCGGTGATTTGGTATTTTACGGTCGCACCCCGACCACTCCTCATGCCCATCTGGACGAGTGGCAGTCTGCCCTGGAACAGCTGCGAAAACTCGACTTCAAGGTGATGGTTCCCGGGCATGGTGCGCCGGTCACCAATGAAGTGGCTATTTCCCAGACCTCCGCCTATCTCAGCTGGTTACAGCAGTATCTGACAGAGCAGGCCGACTCCGGTGCCGCGATGGCGGAACTATTGCAGCCCGATGTTCCGCAAAATCTGCGGGAGTTGGCGGTGTTCAATGATGAGTACACCCGCTCACTGAGCCATCTCTATCCTGCACTGGAGGCAGCGGCTCTGGCTGATGGGAAGGTAGAGCAGCAACAGTGAGGCGGCTGTCATGGCTGTACTGTCCGCTATTTCTGATCAGCCTGTTCTGGCCAATCCAGAGCATCGCCGCAAGCCAGGCTGAGCTGTTCTCCGAGCAGGGATATCGAATCGCAAACTACCGCAGACCACTGCCGGAAGAGGCGCCTGCGGGCAAGCGTATCGAGACCGAGGCTTTGGCGGAACTGATCAAGCAGAGCGATCCACTGCTGGTGGATGTTCTGGCTATCACGCTGCGACCGGAGAGTGCCCAGTTTGGTCTCTCCTGGTTGCCCGCATCCCCACGCCAACATCTGCCTGGCAGCATCTGGCTGCCGAACGTGGGGTATGGTTATCTGGAACCCTGTATGCAGGCCTGGCTGGAGCGTACTCTGCATCGTCTCACCGATGGCGAACTGGATCGAGCGGTGGTCTTCTATTGCATTACCGATTGCTGGATGTCCTGGAACGTGGTCAAGCGCGCATCCGAGCTGGGATACCGGAATCTCTACTGGTATCCGGAGGGAAGTGACGGTTGGGCAGCTGCTGGGCTGCCACTGGTTGCCGCTGAGCCACTGCCGCTGCCGGGGATGACAGCGGGGGAGAAGGATACCCTGTTCGACTGTCCGGCCACAGACCTCAAAGCGGCGTTGAACAGAAGTGACGAGGCCGATAAGCAGGGTGTGCTGCTGTTTTTCGAGACTCATCACTGCCCCTTCTGTCAGCGGATGCGAACTGGGGTACTTGCCGATCCCGGGTTGATCGCCCACTATCGACGAAACTTTGTTGCACTCGCCCTGGATATGGAGAGCGATCAGCCATTGACCGACTTCGATGGCACCACCACCAGTGCCAGGGAAGTGGCCCAGCGTCTGGGCGTGGTGCGCACTCCGACCATGCTATTCCTGAACAACCAGGGGGAGGAGGAGTACCGCTATTCCGGTCTGATCGTCGATCCGCGCAGATTCCGCTCGCTGGCAGACTATGTATCCGGCGGTCATCAGCAGAACATCGGTTTCAAAACCTATTACAAACAGCAGCAAGAGTAAGAGTCCCTCTCCCCCGGCCCCTCTCCCGCAAGGGGAGATGAGAGATAGCGGGCACTAACACCATAATGTACAGAGTTTATGGGACATCACAAGGAGAAGATTGTTGGCCGCGAATGGACACCAATCACCGCAAATATTCGCCAATAACAGTTGCAGGCGAGGCCATCAGTATTAATGCTTGTGGCCTGGTTAATCACCTTCAAGGCATCGCGTTAAGTCTAATCAGGGCGTATTGGTGGGGCAGGGCCCCACCCTACCATTGAGTTCAGGGTGTGGGGTGGGGCCTTGCCCCACCAATGGTTACAGCTGACCTCACCAAGGTTTGTCAATTCACAACAACTGGATACAATACGCCCCCACTTTACGAATTGAAGATACAGGGTGATCCATGAGACACATCAGGAAAGTACTCTCTTACTCCATCGCCGGAACGATTGGATTGAGCGCTATCGCCAGTCTGAATGGCTGTAGTGACCAGGGTAATCCGCCGCAAGGCAGCGGCTTCGGCAACCAATCCGGGATCGAACAGGGGCAGAATGTCTTCATGGTGATTGAACAGGTTGCTGCAAACCCAGACAGCTATCGCTTGGTAGAGAAACATCCTACCAGTGGCCCGACTCGCGCAATCCTTCGTGATCAACAAGGAAATGAGCGATTTCTTAGCGAAGATGAACTGAAACAGATTGCCGAACAGGAGGCCGCGAAGGTTGAAGATGGCTCCTCACGCCTGACACAGGATCCCTCCATGCACTCTGGAGGGCTATCGCTGGGCGAAACCCTATTGGCCGCCGCTGCAGGCTCCCTGATCGGCGGCATGTTGGCCAACCGATTGGCAGGCAACAGCAATTTTCAGCGCACTCAACAGCAGTATGGCGGCGTTCGCCCTACCAGTTCGATCTCTCAACCCTATAACAAGACGGCTAAAAGTCAGCCTAAGAGTGGCTTTTTCGGTGGTAATAAATCGGGCGGCAGCAGTTCCAGCAGCCGCTTCAACTCCTTTGGCGGCTGATTGATGGTTGAAACTCTGAAGGTAGAGCCCCTCAGCAAGGGGGTTATGGAAGAGATCGGCATGAGCTGGCATACCGATGCGGATGGCAGTGACTATATCGTCAGCGATCTGGTTCGACTGAGTGAGGCAGAAGCGGAGGCCTACTACCAGGCTGCAAACACTCTCTATGACATGTATGTAGAGGGAGCCCAGCACGTCATAGATAATCAACTCTATTATGAGTTGGGTATACCCGCCAATCTGGTCGGGCTGATTGAGAACAGCTGGGAGCGAGATGATTGGCATCTCTACGGTCGTTTCGATCTGGCCGGGGGACTCGATGGTCACCCCATCAAATTAATCGAATTCAACGCTGACACCCCAACCAGCCTGTTCGAAACAGCCATTATTCAGTGGGCAATTTTGAAGGCGAATGGTATGGACGAGGCCCGCCAGTTCAACAACTTGCATGAGATGTTGAAAGAGAATTTCCGGCGTCTGATCAGCGGTGACGATGCGGATTTCGATTTTGCTACCAGCTATAACGGGGAGAAGCTGCTCTTTTCCAGTATCAGTGACCTTCCGGAGGATGAGCGTACAACCCGCTATCTGCAGCAGGCGGCACATGAGGCGGGCTTTTTTACCGATTTTTGCTATCTGAACGAAGCGGGCTTTAGCCATGATGAAGGTGTGTTCAATAAAGATGGCCAGCTGGCTGACTTTTGGTTCAAACTTTTTCCCTGGGAAGATATTGCCGAGCAGGAGCTTGAGCTGACCCGGATGCTGGAGCAGAGTGCAAAGCAGGGCCAAACCCGCATCATCAATCCGCCATACACACTACTGTTTCAGAGTAAGGGGATGATGAAGATACTTTATGATCTCTTTCCCAACTCACCCTACCTGCTGCCCACCGCATTCGAGCCTCTGCCTGGCGTGGCTCAGGTCGAAAAGAAGTTGTTTGGTCGCGAGGGCGCCAACATGCGCATCCTGGATGCCGGCGGGCAACTGATTGAACAGAGCAGTGGTCCTTACGATTTCCACAAAAACATCTACCAGGAGTGGGTTGACTTCCCCAAGGACAGTGTTGGGCAAAACTATCAGGCTGGTGTCTTTTATGTCTGGGAGGCCTGCGGCCTGGGCTTTCGGCGTGGCGGCAAGATCCTTGACGACATGAGTAAGTTCGTGGGCCATGTGATCTCTGAAGCGGAGCCGCTACAGCTTGGCTCTCCTGTCTCTTAAACTTAGACAGGGCTTGTTAACAGGAATCCAATCTCTCTGCTCTCATTTGTCTGATTGAGTGTCAAAGCCTATTGCAATCATTCGGCTAGGGCGTTGTCTGCAGTTCAATGTTCAACCCCAATCAGCTCGAAGACCACCTTGCCTCCAGTGAACACCGAACCCGACATGGGTTCCTCACGAACCAGCTTTACCAGGCCGACACCGGGCGCATACCACTCACGGGTGTTGATCTCGATATCCTGATAACCCTCACGTCCATCCGCGTAGAGAGTCAGCTGTGCCTCTCCCTCCACTAGCAGGCAGTTCTCAAAATGGCCGGCCGGTACATCGACCTGCGCATCCAGTTGACTGATCTGGTAGGCCATCTTCAGGGCACTGCCCCGGGTCAGGGTCTGCTCATAAGGATTGATTCGCCGCAGTACATAGGGATAGGTCAGGTTGCTCCAACTGGTGCCGGCCTGGTACGGGCGTTTCAGCACCCAGTGCGGGTCGCTTTCCATTCTCACCTCCGTCTCCACGACGGTACGCTTGCCATTGCGGTAGATGCCCTCGTCCACACTGCGTAGGTAGTAGCGGGTGCCTTCGCTGGTGATGCGTACACTGTGAGGTAGGCCTTTCAGCGTCTCCGGCTCGCTGTTGTATTCCACAAATTCCCGGGTCTCCACGCGTCCGGCTACCTCGGTGGTGACCCGGTAGGTCCATTTCATATCCGGGGTGAGGGGAAAGTAGGATCCCTCTCGGCTTGGATGTCGTTCACTGCAACCCATGATCAGGGAACAGAGCAGGGTGATCATCAGAGGGCCTGTGCGAAGCATCCTATTTCTCCGGCAGGGCCGGGTCGGGCAGGCTGTAGATTTCCAACTGCTGCCGCTTTTCTCCCATGCGGGTGAAGTCCCGGGGCATTCCGCTCACGCCGCTCTCTTTGATCCGCCCCAGTTGGATCACACCGTTACGCAGATTCCTCAGCGCCTCCTGCAGATTGGTATGCAGACTCTTTTGATAATCGAGTCGATAGGCACGGGGTTTTTCGGCTGGCTCGGTTGCACTCAGGTCGGTGACCCAGACATGGATGGTGCCAGGGGAGCCTGAGGTTTTATCCGGCTCATCGATGATCGCGGCATGCAGCTGAAAACGTGCCGGCAACGGACTGCTGACTGGCCACCCCTGGACTTCGCGCCAGCCCTGATAGCTGACAAAGTAGAGCGCGGAGGCCGCCAGAACCAGTAACAGTTTCAGGCTCCAGTGAAACGCGGCACGAAACAGACCGAGCGTGATCAGGGCGGTGAGGGCCACATAGGCCAATACCAGCAGCAGAGTGGATTCCGTCAAAGCTTGCCAACCTCCACGATGGATTTGGGTAGGGTGTTGATATCGAAAACCTGGCCATCAGGGGCGATCGAAAAACGCACCGCGGTCTGCTCTTCTCCCAACCGCTGCAGCTGAAGATTGGCGTAGTGCAGGATCTTCAGTGATGGATTGACCTCGGCCAGAGAGACAGTTACCGGCACCGGCTGCAGGGTCTTGCTGTTGTAGTAGTGCACGTTGACCACATACTCTCCGGGTGGACGTCCCCGCAGGGTGACCACCTCCTGATTGAGCGGATTGACCACCGCTTTGCCGTCCACCACAAGAGTGTCATTGGCCAGGCCTCTGTCATCCCGGTCGAGGTGCAGCAGTCCGGCCTGTGGCTGCTTGAACCAGACCAGCTGACCAGCCGGGCCTTCTACCCAGGTGTCGATATCATCCGGATTGTTGTCAGGCCAGGTTACGGTGATGATGAAATCCGCTTTCGGGTTGATGGTGCCGGATTTGGCCGGTGGGTTGAGAAACATCAGCGCCACCAGGAATAGGAAGGTGAAGGCCAGCAGGGCATTGAACAGCAGGTCGGTGAACGGATCGGCATCGAAGCTGCGGTTGTTACGGAACATGGCCATGGCTCAGTCACCTGTTGGTCCCGGCGTCAGTCGGGTTTCAGCCAGGTGAACCGCCGCTGCCACCAGGCGGTCGGCGGCCCGGTCCAGCATCAGGTATTGCATCCCAAGCAGCATGCTGCAGACCAAACCGAGCAGCGTGGTGTTCAGTGCAACGCCCATACCACCGGTCATCCTTTGTAACAGACCCTGGATGTCGGCCAGATCGAAAGACTCCAGTTCAGCGACGGGCGCCAGCATCAGCACGAAGCCGATTACCGTACCCAGCAGACCCAGTTTGATCAGCAATCCGCTGACAAACCAGCCCGCTTCGTGCTGCCCCCGTGCCTGCTCTGCCATCACCTGAGCGAGCAGCTGGGCGTCGCGGTTTGCACTACCCAGCTCCGGCTTGGCCGGTTTATGCAGCAGGCCGCGCAGGAATTCACCTGTTAGAGAGTGATCCAGCAGACTCGATTGCTTGTTCAGCGGCTTGTCGGAACAACTCAGCGCAGCAATGATCCGCTGCAGCGCCTCCTGCTCAGACGAGAGATAGAGACTGCGAACTGCACAGTGTCCACTAGCCGCGATAAAGGTCACTGCGATGATGAGGGTGATTCGGGTCGGATCGGAGACCAGGATGTTCTGTAGGATCCCCTGGTCCCAGGAAATCCAGCCACCAAACAGTATCAGGCCGGCCAGCAGCAGCCATCTCAACAGTAGGTTATAGGCGGGTATCGGAACGGTCATCAACGGTACTGTGCTCTCTATCGTTGTTCTTGTTTAGATACTAGCCTACTGATTTTCTTGCATTGCCACGCCTTAGTTTCAGGTCGTGCAGACGGCAGCCGGCAAAAAAACCGCTTTGGCTCACTCTTCTCTTGCAAGGGGCATGCCTGCTATATGGCCCCAGGGGAGAGGCAGGGGGATGAAATTTCCTAGCCCCTTGTATCACTTGTGGTACATCCGCATCGAATATGAACAGTCCGATTGGAGATTCGCTGAGCGAATCCCGACAATCGGCCAGCCTAGCGCCTTCTCGAGCAGGCATGATTGTTGCAATTTCAGTTCAGATTGAAAGCCGGATTTTTACTGGCTTCGAGGTCATCAGGCTCAGCTTTATGAGTCGTGACAGGATTTAAGACCGATTCATCCAACCGTAAATTGCGAGCAGGAGAGACCAACCATGAGAAGGTTTTTGACGTACCTGAGCGGCATTGTCGTTGCTCTCGTCGCGCCGACCACACTCCAGGCGAAAGATGAGCAGATGCTTGATCTGGCCAATGCCAGGGGGTGTTTTATCTGCCATCAGGTGGCAGCAGACAACAGTGGGGGAAAGCCACTGGCACCTTCATACCAGGAGGTGGCGGTACGTTATCGCGACAATCAACAGGCTTTCGATCAGCTGCTCGACCGGGTGATCCACGGCACCGCCTATCGGGATCAGCAGTGGGAAGGTAAGGTTGGGATGCGTTTTATGCCGCCCAATGTGAATGTCTCCCGTGAGGAGGCCGCAGCCCTGGTGCGCTGGATCATCGATTTGGATGTGGATCAGAAGACCGTTGCGCGCTTGCAGCAGCACGACAACATGCTAAGGCTGTCGAGCCTCAGCGGTTGCAATATCTGTCATCGTGTCGAGCCTGTGACCGAGTCCAGGGTGGTTCCGTTGGCCCCCTCCTTTCGTGAAATTGCCGGACGTTATCAGGCAGCAGCCAATGCGAAGAGTGAGTTGGTGGATTCCGTGTTGAAAGGGACCGAAGGGGGGACCAAGCTGTGGCACAACGTCAACATGCGTTTCATGCCGCCAAACGTCAATGTGCGCAAAGAGGATGCGGCCGCACTGGTTGACTGGATTCTCTCTCTGGAAACCAAAGGGCTTGCCAAACAGGCCCGGGTTCCCGCACAACGACCCACCAACAAACAGTAGCCGGTTATTGTCCAGGTAATCTGCTCGATCAGCCGTTGTTGCTGCTGCAGCGGCTGATTGGGGGGCGTGGTGCTGTTTTCGAATAACAGCTGGAAAATCAGTCAGATATAGTTCAGGGAGTCTCAATCTCTGGCTTATTGGCGCAGGTTCGTATGGTGCAATCCATAGAGACCATGAAGGTTAACGATCTATATCATATTTTATGATATAAAATCACGAATTATCATTTTTCATAAAATGGATTCTCTTCCATACTCCTGTTCAATACCTTATTACCAACTATCAGCAGGAGATTGAGATCATGGTTCAGACAGCCGTAGATCAATCCGCCAACGTACAACCACTGATCCGCTTTGATGAGGATGGTTTTCTGATCGATCATCAGCTTTGGAGCGAAGAGCTGGCCCGTGATCTGGCCCGCCAGGAGGGTGTGGATCACCTGGGTGAGCAGCATTGGCACATCATTCATCACATCCGTGAGCGCTATCTGAGCCTCGGGGCACTACCGAATATGCGCCTGGTCTGCCGGGCAACCGGTATCCCAAGGCATAAGGTCCATCACCTGTTTGGCAGCTGCCTGAGCATCTGGCGAATCGCCGGTCTGCCCGATCCCGGTGAAGAGGCTAAAAGCTATTTCAGCTGAGTTTTATTGAGTCGGTGAATCAATGCACATCGGAAGCTGAAATTCTCGTCAGGTGTATTTCAGAGCTGTAGTGAGTGGTTGGGTATACATATACCTGAGGTTGCTGCACGCCCGTTAACTCTCAAGAAGCCCCCCCTCCCCCGGCCCCTCTCCCGCAAGGGGAGAGGGGAGCTATTCTCCACTCTTGTTTGGTGGTTTGTTTTTTCTTCCTTCATTCCAGCCTAACAACAATTTGCGTTTATTAGCGTTCATTTGCGGACTGATATCTAAAAAACATTCAGGTGCGGTTACGCGCCTTGAGCAGGGCTTCGTACTCATCCGGGGCGAGTATCTGCCTCAGATCGATATAGCTGCCACTCTCAAATTTCTTGATCTCAGGCAGGGCCTGAAGAATTCGCTCTGCGGCTGCCGTGGGCGAGAGGGTTTTACCCTCGTCACGGGCCTGTTTGATCCGCTGCAGGGCTGGGTAGGCGTCGCTGTCTGCACGGTTGCACAGATAGTCCATCATGCTCGATTCAATCAGCCCTGGCGCAATGGCGGCAATGTGGGTTTGGCCGAACTCATGGGCATAGAGGCGTCCAAGCATATTCAGGGCACTCTTCGAAAGTGCGTAGCCCCCCCATCCTTTATTGCCCAGTACAGCAGCACCTGACGACATGAGTAGGATCTGATCGATCTTCAGCTCCGATTTCAGCAACCAATCCAGGATGACTTTATTCGGCCAAAGGTTGATCTTCATGATCTGTTGCAGTTCATCCAGCGAGGTATCACTGATTTTTTTGATCTCGCCCAGGATACCGGCGTTGAGTATCACCAGATCCAGGCTTGTAACACCTTTCAGGAGTTGATCGAGTGCACCAGGAATCGTATCTGGCTGGGTGAGATCACAACGCTGATCCACAATCTCCCCCTGGAGATGGCAGCCCTGTCGGCTGCAACCAAAAACCTGATAGTCATGGTTAAGTAAAACCTGGCTTAGGCCCCGACCGAGACCACGGCTGTTGCCTGTGATGAATGCTGTTTTTTTATTCATATTCTGCGAATCAAAAATGATGATCTATAGTCATACAATCGATGAATTGAATCAGAGATCTAATTTAGCAGTGTTTTATGTTTTGCGGATAACGTTTTTTACCAATCTGTGATGGAATGACAGTCAAAAAACAGCTTGGAATATTGAGACATGGCTCGCACCTCGAGGTATAGCAAATTTCTATACTATCGCGAAATTGCTGAACTGGAGATTGTGTATGGAAACCTTCAATCGGGAAGGAAATATAGCGACTCTTCTTACCACGTTTTTTGCGCTTGACCTGGCAGAGAAAAAGCGAAAAGAGCTACAGGCGACCGCAGAACTTCAGGCCCAAGTAAAGATTGCATTGGAGCTTGCACAGTCACCACCAACCAACCACAAGCTGCCGCATAAACCAATCGAGGGTGAGTGGTTGGCGCGTTTGCAGGAGATGGGTATCAGTCCGGTTGAGGCGCTAACGGTGAAGGAGCTGTTCCATCTACAGGGATTGATGCGACCGGCCACGCTACGTCAGGTGGAAATATTGAAACATTTCAAAATACCTGGTGCTGTGAATATGAGTAAAACCATGGCCAATTACTCCATCCGGCGTCTCTTTTTAGAGGCTGAAAACATAGAAGCTTGGCAGCAGCGACCACCCACCTCCCGGGTGATGCAGGGTTTACTCTACATGAACGGCAGTTTCACGCGTGGCATGACTCAGCATCAGGCACAGCGTAAACTCAGGCAGTCAGGGGTTGAGAATCCATCAAAATACCGTGAATGGAAACTTATCGAAGCACTTTTTATCGGTGTTAACGATCAAGTAACCCGACAGCGAAATGCCACCAGAAAGATTACCTGGAAGCGCTTTTTTCACTACTGTGACGAATTCAAATCTATCGGTGTGCCCGCCGGTGAGATTTCGGTGGAAATGATGTTGACACGGATAGCCTATCATCAGCGTAGTGAGGTGCAACCGACTCATATCGGTAGTGCCGATGAGAATGCTCTGTTAGCTGCTGTTTAGAGTCGATTCACTGACCACGAGCAAGCCCTAGTCAATCGCTCACTTAAGTTTCGGCTCTGTTGACGGGTAGGCGAATGATAAAGGTCGTGCCAACACCCTGTTCTGTTTCGAACAGCAGTTCACCCTGATGTTTACCCACGATGATGTCCTGGGCGATAGTGAGACCCTGTCCGGTGCCTCGTCCGACATCCTTGGTGGTAAAAAATGGATTGAAGACGTACTCCTGAGCCTCTTTCGGTATGCCTGTTCCAGTATCACTGATACGAATTTCCACCTGCTCATCCTTAAATTCTGAGGTAATGGTGATGGTTCCTTTCTCTTCCTGCTGGGTGGCTTCGATGGCATGGGCGGCGTTGACGATGATATTCAGTACAACCTGAGAGATCTCACCGGCAAGACATTTGATATTCGGCAGATTGTCACTCAGCTTCAGTTTGGTATCCGCAACATATTTCCACTCGTTTTTACATACGGCAACCGCATTACCGATAATCCGGTTCATATCGGCCAAGGCCATATCTTTCGATCCAGGATGAGCAAACTCTTTCATAGCCAATACAATATTGGCTACCTGTGAGGCTCCGGCAATGGATTGATCGATTGCATTGGTAGTCTCTTCGGTAAGATACTCCAAATCGATCTCATCAATAGTCTCATCAATTTTTGCCAATATGGTTTCCAATTCTGGCTGTTGTTTCGCTTTGCTCGAGAGTTGGGCATAGTCCGCCAGCAGATTTTCAATATCCTGTTGTGACTCTTTGATGAACTTCAGATTATCACCGATATACTGTATCGGGGTATTGATTTCATGAGCGATACCGCCGGCCAATTGCCCGACCGCTTCCATTTTATGGGTTTGATTTAATTGACGCTCCAGGTCCATTCGTTCTCGATCTGCCCGCTTGCGTTCTGAGATGTCACTGAATGTCAAAACCACATGCTTTCCATTTTTAATCCGTAGCATGGGCGATACTGAAAAAACGATATCGACTTTATAGCCCGCTTTGTGAGAAAAGATATCGTCGATATCAGAGCGGATCACGCCATCCTTGAATGTATCCATAACAGCCGTCTCAATGCGCTTATCCTGGTTCGGTTCTCTATCCCCATAGACAATCTGACTAAACCGGCGATCGAGCATTTCCATAACACTCCTTCCTATCAGACGGGCGCTTTCAGGATTGGCATATTTAACCAGACCGTCGATGTCGAGTACCACGAAGCCTTCATTCATACTGTTGGTGACATCACTCAGGAATTGTTCTTTTTCTTTTAAGTCCTGTTGTGTCAGTTTGAGCTTTAACCAGTGTTTCCTCAATTGACTCATAAGAAAACTACTGGTGACAGAGATAACTAAAAAGCCGAGAAAATGCAGTGTAGTCATGATCTGCCTGGCTTCATCCTGGGCGGCAATGATCGGGTTCGACAGAACTTTTACACTGATCCCACCCCGTATATCACCCACTTTCTTTCCCTCGTACCCATGGCAATGAAGGCATTGTTCCTGCATATACACAGGTCCCATATATCTGAAATGAGCAGGCTCTTGGTTCAGAAACGGTTCGAACTTGAATGTGGCGCCTTGTTCGAATTGAGTGAGTGCTTTACGCTCCCAGGCATCGGAGATGTTTTCCGGGTTCATCGGCTTAGATGAAACAGTTCTATATTGAATATCCTTTACGTTCTGCTTTTTAAAGAGAGTGGGATCATTTGTCATCAAGACCGGATTAATCTTTGTCTGCCTGACCATCTCATACATGATCTGCCCACGTTCAAAGGCAATTTTCTCTACAGAGTGATCGATAACGCTGAGATTCCATATCAAAGAGATGAGGGTTAATGCCAACCAGAAGATGATTGGGAAAATCCAATAGTATGTGGATTGTAATAGTCGAATCAACATGGCAACATCCATTTGGTTTTTCGGTCAATCCTCAGCAGATGACCCATTCTATTGACTGCTAGAACGACGCTTGGCAGCAGAGTGTTGCAGGATGGGGCTCGGCTTTCGGGCACTAAAACTGGACTGCTCGTTCTTCCTGTGAACCTGCTATCGATATAGAGCGCTTGCTAAAATATAGCGTTCGAAAAAATGATTACTTGAGGGTTGAACCTCTGCTACAGCTTGTCTCTATGTTTTAATAAACAGTTGATATGCTTTTACTTTTTATCCGGAATTGCCCACATTGTGCGTATTCTCTGAATTCTTATGAGGCAAATCTGCCATGGCACTGACAGCAACGCAACAGTTACAGATCAATCACCGTTCGGTGCGCCGATTTCTGGAAAAGCCCCTTGAGCCGGGGCAATTGGAAGCGTTGATTCGTTGCGGTCAAGCGGCAGCAACTTCAAGTTTTATTCAGGCCTACTCAATCATCCGTGTAACACGCCCCGAGGCCAGACGGGCAATCGCTGTCGCGGCAGGGGGCCAGGTATGGATTGAGAAGGCGGCAGAGTTTCTGATTTTTTGTGCCGACCTCAGGCGCATCAACCAGGTTTGCGAAACCGTGGGCAAAGGCGGCTTGGAAGGGTACAGCGAACATGGGCTTGCGGCTGTAATCGATGTGGCCTTGATGGGGCAGAACCTAATGCTGGCTGCCGAATCTCAGGGTTTGGGCGGTGTCTTTATCGGTGGTATACGCAATCAGCCTGGGGTGGTTGTTGAGCAGCTCGGGCTGCCGCACAGAGTCGTGCCACTGTTTGGTATGTGTCTGGGTTGGCCTGATGCGAATACTGAAGTGAAACCCAGGATGCCGGTGGAGTGCATCCTGCATCAGGACCAATACCAGGATATAGAGCCGGACAAATTGGCTGAATATGATGAGCAGATGTCAAAATACTACGCTGGTCGTGGTGCCAATGTGAAGCTGACCGACTGGTCCAATGCCACTGCTGAAGCTATGCAGGGAAAGAAGCGTGAACATATGCTCGATTTTCTGCGTTCAAGAGGCTTCTTTGTCTGTTAATCCTCAACTTCAGTGCACATGATTGAGCTTGTGGCGTTGGCCGGTTGAGTGCAGAAATTGAGTGATATCACCCAGGTAACAAGTGATATCTCAGTTTTTTCACTGATCGGTGATATCGTAATAATCGTAATCGTCTGAATTAAAACAAAAAAATGTGCTGGCCTGATTTCTGCTACGCACCGTTACTTGTTTAAATGGAGATTTTTCAGATGGTTCGTAAAATAAGTTTGATCGTTGTGTTGTCGATTTTGTTACTGACCGAGGTGCAGGCCGGTTGGGGAAATGGTGGCGGTCGTGGCTGGCGGGGTGGTCAGGGGCAGGTTGCTGACGGCCTTACCACAGTAGAGGCTCAACATTTGCTGCTGCTCAGAGAAGAGGAGAAAGTGGCGCGGGATGTCTATGATCTGCTCTATCAACAGTGGGGACTCTATGTCTTCAGTAATATCGCCTCAGCTGAGCAGCGTCATATGGATTCTGTGCTGGTGCAGTTGCAGCGCTATGGTCTGGTCGATCCCGCATTGCAGCCTGGTGTATTCGGTAATCAGGAGCTGCAGCAGCTCTACGACAGCCTCATCATGCAGGGTGTGATCTCGGAAATGGATGCACTTCTCACCGGTGCGCTGATTGAAGAGGTGGATATGCAGGATCTTCACGAGATGATTGACGCCACGGACAACAGTGGATTGATCAGTCTCTATGAGAAACTGTTGTGTGGGTCCAGAAATCATCTGCGGGCCTTCGTCAGGCAGATAGAGAGCCGGGGTATGGTTTATCAGGCTCAGGTAATGGATCAGGCTGCAGTCGATCAGATCGTGGATAGCCCGATGGAACGACGCTGTGGACGTCGTTACCGATAAATTAACAGTGGAGCGCGCTTGATCGTTGTCCACATCGCCCCCCGTGGAGGGGGGCTGCGATGTATCAACTCAAACGTTTGTATTTGATACGGTGTGGCTGATCGGCTTCAGCGCCCAGGCGACGTTTTCGGTCCGCCTCATAATCTGCATAATTACCTTCAAACCAGACCACGCCGGAGTCACCTTCGAACGCCAGGATATGGGTGGCGATTCTGTCGAGAAACCAGCGGTCATGGCTGATCACCACAGCACAGCCCGGGAATGAGAGCAGCGCTTCCTCCAGCGCCCTCAAGGTCTCCACATCCAGGTCGTTGGTCGGCTCATCGAGTAACAGCAGATTGCCGCCACTTTTCAAAAGCTTCGCCAGGTGAACCCGATTGCGTTCGCCCCCGGAGAGGTCGCCGATGCGTTTCTGCTGGTCTGAGCCCTTGAAGTTAAAGTGGCTGACGTAGGCCCGCGAGGGCATCTGAAAGCGGTCGACCGTGATGATGTCCTGGCTGTCTGAGATCTCCTCCCAAACGGTTTTATCACCATTCAATGCATCCCGGCTTTGATCCACATAGGCGACCTGGACGGTCTCACCGATGCGCATCTCACCCCCGTCGGGTTTCTCCTGTCCGGTAATGATGCGAAACAGCGTGGTCTTGCCCGCGCCATTCGGGCCGATAATGCCAACAATACCGCCTTTGGGTAGATTGAAAGTGATGTCATCGTAGAGTACCCGGTCGCCAAAGGCTTTCTTCAGCGATTCGGCTTCAATCACCAGGTCACCCAGTCTCGGGCCGGGCGGAATGTAGAGCTCGTTGGTTTCATTGCGCTTTTGAAATTCCTGAGATTGCAGCTCCTCGAAACGCTGCAAGCGGGCCTTGCTCTTGGCGTGTCGGCCTTTCGGATTGGAACGCACCCACTCCAGTTCCGCCTTCATGGTTTTGATATGGGCGGCCTCCTCGCGGGACTCCTGCTCCAGGCGCTGCTCCTTCTGCTCCAGCCAGGAGGAGTAGTTGCCCTCCCAGGGAATGCCATAACCCCGATCCAGCTCGAGTATCCAGCCGGCAACGTTATCGAGAAAATAGCGATCATGGGTTACCGCAACCACGGTACCGGTGTACTCATGGAGAAAACGCTCCAGCCAGGCGACAGACTCCGCATCCAGGTGGTTGGTCGGTTCGTCGAGTAGCAGCATATCCGGTTTTTCGAGCAGTAACCGGCAGAGTGCAACCCGGCGTCGCTCACCACCGGAGAGGGTTTTAACATCCGCGTCCCAGGGTGGCAGTCGCAGGGCATCGGCAGCAATTTCCAACTGCCGCTCGATGTTGTGTCCATCACAGGTCTGGATGATATCTTCGAGTTGAGCCTGCTCCTTGGCCAGCGCATCGAAATCCGCATCCGCTTCGGCGTAGGCAGCATACACCTCATCGAGACGGCTCAGCGCCTGCTTTACCTCGGCCAGAGCCCCCTCCACATTGCCCCGGACATCCAGGGACTCATCGAGTTGGGGTTCCTGGGGCAGGTAGCCCACTCGGATACCGGCCTGAGGACGTGCTTCACCTTCGATGTCGGTATCCACGCCGGCCATGATGCGCAGCAGGGTCGACTTACCGGCGCCGTTGAGGCCGAGCACGCCGATCTTGGCGCCAGGAAAGAAGGAGAGTGAAATATCCCGCAGAATCTGCTTTTTCGGGGGGACGACTTTGCCCACCCGATTCATTGTATAGATGTATTGGGCCATGGAACCTGTATCTAGATTAACTGTTGTGGTGTGGCCCTAGAATCACGCGCAGATGCCGGCCTGAGTGTGATTCTGCTGACCAGTTTTCGGCGCTTATCCTAACACGAGACAATGTCGGCAGGTAGATTTACCCTTTACGGGAGAGGGGTTGGGGAGAGGGTGTTGTAAAAATAGGCTGCTTATGTTCTTAAATAGACATTGAGCACAAAAGAACGCAAGTTTTCCCAGGTTTCAGGCCTTTATGGTGGGGCATGGCCCCACCCTACACTCTGAATAAATTGTAGGGTGGGGCCATGCCCCACCAAATGCGCTTTGATTAAACACAAGGAAGCGCCTTGAGTCGGTATATTTTGATCGACAATCTGTTCGGCTCAGGCTTATTCAGAGGTTCCTTGATCACGGGTCAGACAGGCTTCAAAATCGATATTCCTCGAGCCATCAAAATTAGTACCAAATCTAACTGCTTCGAAGGTAAATAACTCAGAGAGACATAAGCCGTCTTGATTTATCGTAAAAAAACCATCGACTGGAAACTTATCTCCAGCAAAGTTGAACTCGACAAACAGGCCTCTGCCGATGATACCCTCCGCCAGCATGGTCTCTCCGAGGTCCTGATAGATGGCAGGTTGGGGGCGCGCAGCTTCGGGATTTTCAACCGTAATGTGCGGCACTGTGCAGTCTGAATCATAATATATTTTTGCATCGTAATAGATGGTCTGGAAAGGTGTGAAAGTATAATGTCCTTTTGCCCACAGTGGGCGCGTATCGGCTTCTCTGTCTTCGAGCAGATCACAAGACTCTGTCACCCATTGACCAACCAGTGGTGATTGCTCGGTATTACTTTCAGAGTTATTGCTATCATTGCATCCAGTGAGAAGAGCAAAAGAGAGTGCTATAGAAAACAGTTGTAGTTTCTGCATGATATCCCTATCCGAATTTTGTTTTACTTACACATCGTTGACACACGCAGGTGTCAACCCATCTTCCGATATGACGATTGTGATTCGATTAAGTTCAGGACAAGGGGCAGTGTTTGTCGTATCAGGCTGCTGAAGGTGGATTGGTTTAAGGCAGCTAATTGCCTACTCTGGTGTAGCTGTCAGAGTGGTCTGAAGTTCTGTCCAGGGGTTCAAGGCAGCCCCATATTAACAACGCTCAGTTGATTGAGTTCGGCTGAGACTTGATCATCTGCAGAAATTCATCTTCCGGGAGTGGGCGGCTGTAGAAAAAACCTTGCGCCAGATGACAGCCGGCACGATTCAGCTGGTCGATCTGCGTTTGACTCTCCACCCCTTCCGCGATCAGATCCAGATTGAGTCCCCTGGCCATTGAGATGATTGCGGTGACAATCGAGTTGTCTCCCTTGGACTTGATGCCTTCGACAAAAGAGCGGTCCATTTTCAGGGTATTGATCGGCAAGGATTGCAGATAACCGAGGGACGAGTAACCAGTGCCGAAGTCGTCAATGGCGATACGTATGCCTCTGTGGGATAACCGGGAGAGGGTATCGATCGCCTTTTCCATATCCTGCATGATGGCGTGTTCGGTAATCTCAAGTTCCAACACATTTCTGGCCAGGTTATGACGCTTGATGATGGCCAGGGTTTTGTTGACGAACTGGTCCATCTCCAGCTGTTGCACTGAGATATTCACCGACAGACTCAGGCTGATATTCTCCTCGGTTTGCCATCGTTGCATATCTTCACAGGCTTTGCGCAATACCCACTCGCCCAGCGGTACGATCAGTCCCGACTCTTCAGCGACATTGATGAACTCGTTGGGCTGAATGATGCCTTTGTCCGGGTGTTGCCATCTCACCAGTGCCTCGACACCCACGATTTTGTCTTCCATCGTATTGTATTGAGGCTGATAGTAGAGACAGAGCTCATCCGTGGAGATGGCTTTGCGCAGGCCGTTTTCGATATCCAGGGAGGCGGTAAAATGGCTTTTCATTCGGTCCGAATAGAATGCGTAACCGTTCTTGCCTGAATTTTTCACCTTGTACATGGCAATATCGGCATGCTTGATCAGTGCATCCTTGGTATCGCCATCCGATGGGTAGACCGATATGCCGATGCTGAAGCTGATAAAGATCTCTTCGTTTTTGATATAGAAAGGTTCGGCAGTGAGACGCAATATTTTCTCGGCCAGATTACGCGCGTCCTGAATGTCGTTGATCTCTGGTATCAGCAGGTTGAATTCGTCACCACCGACTCGCGCCAGGGTATCCGCTTCCCGCAATTCGCTACGCAGTCGCTGGCCCACCAGTTTCAGCAATTCATCACCCACGTAGTGGCCCAGTGAGTCGTTGATGATTTTGAACCGGTCCATATCCAGGTACATGACAACCAGCTTTTTACCGGTACGCTTGGAGTGGGCCATGGCCATATTGAGACGGTCACGGAACAGGGTGCGGTTCGGCAGATTGGTCAGCAGGTCATGATGCAGCTGATATTTGATCAGCTCTTCAGCCTGTTTGCGTTCGGTGATGTCCCTGGCAACTCCATAGGTGCCGATGAAAGATTTCTGATTATCCTCGTCCACCGAATAGATGCCGATGGAACTCAGCTCGATGGGTACGGTTCTGGATTCGAAGTAGCGGGGACCATCGTTGATTTTGCAGTTCAGCCTCAATTCGGTGCTGCGGGTGGCCCGGTCACCGGTGCGTCGCTCGTTGAATGTGTAATTGGCCTGGTTGATATCCTCCTCAAAGATCAGTTTTGAGAAGTGTTGTCCAATGATCTCTTTAGGCTCATATCCCAGCAGTCCCTCCACCCGGTCGTTGATGAAGGCGAAGCAACCCTCCTGATCCAGCAGGTAGATCATGTCGGGGGAGTTGTTGACGATGAACTTGTGCAACGACTCCGATTCATTGAGACGCTGACTGATCTGTTTGTTCTCAATTTTGAGACGACGATGATCGAGGGTATTGTCGATGGTGCGTAACAGTTCTTCAGGTTGGTAGGGTTTCCGCAGAAAATCCTTCGCGCCGTTTCGCAGTGCCAAAGAGGCGTGATCGAAAGTGGCTTCACCGCTGATCACCACGATGTCGCAATCGATACTGTATTGATCGATGTGTTCCATCACCTTATGGCCATTCAGGTCAGGCATGTTGAGATCGAGCAATATCAGATCGAAGTTGTTGCTATTGAGCAGGTCGATCGCCTCCCGTCCGCTCTCTGCAAGGGTGATCTCATGTCCGGTAAATCTCAGCAACTCCTTGAGGCTGGCTCTGGCTCTGGGTTCGTCATCCGCGATCAGAATGCGCGCGTGTGGTTGTTGTTTGCGTCGTTCGCGGTTGGCGCTGTTGGGTATGGTGGAAAAGTCGCCCTCAATTCCCCGCCAAGGTGTTGGATAGTATGGATGCATTGTTTACTCTCGAGTCGAACGCGGCAAAAACAGCTGAAAACGGGTACCGGAGTTGCTGTTCGAGGTGCAATTGATCACCCCTGAGAGCTCGTCCATCAGGCTCTTGATGATGGCCAGTCCCAATCCAGAGTGGCTACTATCCTTGGTGCTCTTACCTGGTAAAAACAGCTGATCCATAATCTCGGCATCGATGCCAGGGCCCGAGTCGACCACTTCTATTTCTATATGTGCCTTACCATTAAGATAGGCATTGTCCCTGGAGGCAATACTCAGTTTCCCTCCCTCTGGCATCGCCTCGACTGCATTTTTGATGAGATTGGTCAGTATCTGCTTGAGATGGCCGCGCCGGGATGCGATCAACGGTATCTCGGGATCGAGATCCACCTCGGTGTTGATGTTGTGGGTGGCAAACAGAGACGACTGAAACAGCTTGTGAAGATCCTTGATTAAGGTATTGATATCCAAACCTTTTTCCTGCTGCTCCAGCTCTTCTGGAATGTCACGCATACGCAGCAGAATTTTCCCCACCCGGTTGATTTCATCCTTTATGATATCCAGCTCTTCCTGCACCTCGTGTTTTTCACCCAGTTTCATGCCAAGGATGTGCAGATAGTTGTTGATGATCCCGAGAGGGTTGTTCGCCTCATGCACGACCTTGCGGGCTTCCAGGTGGAAGGCAGCGCGTTCGTCATCCAGCAGTTGCTGTTGGGATCTGCGCATCTCCTGCTGACGTAGCAGGGTCTCACAAGCCTCCCGGGTGAAAAGATGCAGTAGGGGTAACTGTGCTTCGAGTTGTGGAAACTGGTCTTCCTCCAGGCCAATCGCCAAAACCCCCACTTTTTGTTCTTGTGCTGCCAGCGGCAGGTAGCAGAGGCTTTCACTGTCGATGAACCCCATCAGCTGTTGGTCAGCGACCGTCAGATTGGCTTGATGCGTCTCATCGCCTGTATAGACCTGTATCAGATTGTTGAAGGCCAGGGCCGCCAGGCTGCGATCTGTCTCTGTGGTGAAGCTCAGCTCCGCAAGTTGCTGCTGTCTGCCACGGGAGGCGGGAGCGTAGGGAATTAGCTGAGCTTGTTCATCGGCCTTGAGCAGAAAACAGATCTGTTTCAGCCCAAACAGCAGCTCGAGGTCCCGGTGGATCTGTTGCAGGGCGGTCTGTCGGTCCGCTTTATCCGCAGGGGGCGTAACCGCACCGCCGAACAGCGCGGCCTGTTTTACCCGCTCTCCAAGGGCGCTTCGATGGGCGGCTGAGTTCGCTTCCCGCTTGTCGTCCGATGCCTCTTCCAGAAACCCAATGCCGAGGCTGCCGGCACTCTCGGCGGCCTGCTTGTAGGACTCTGCCGTCAGTTTCTCGACGACCGATTGATTTAAACCGAACAGGCTATCGGCTTGGGCCAGCACCGGGTCAGCCGGTTTTTTCTCTCCCAGGGCGAGATGACAACCCAGGTTGACCAGTTTGACCAGTGAGGAGCTGTCCAGTATGCGATCGGCCGGTTCGTACTGATAGCGAAGTGCGTCGGCCAGAAAGCTATGGAGTTGCCATTGATCGATCATTTGCGAGCCGATCAGTGGATAGCTCACCCCATACTGCTCCAACTCCTGCTCGAGTTGTTTATCGATCTCAGGATTGCCGTCGATCAGTTGCCGGTATCCCTCAGCATCCTTCTGCAGCAGGGCGAGTTGTCCCAAACGGTGCAGCAGACCGGCCAGGTAGGCCTCTTCAGGGGTTTTGTAGGCGGTAAGCTCAGCCAGACTACGACAGAGAAAGGCACAGAACAGAGATCTGGACCAGATTAGATCAAGGCTCTGGCCGATAGCATCGCTCAGTTTGGAAAAATATTGTTGTACGGCACTGTTGATGGCAATGGTTCTAACGCTTTTAATGCCCAGTACCACCAGCATGTGATGCAGGCTGGTGAACTCATTCCACTGTCGATAGTAAGGTGAGTTTGCCGCAGCCATAACCTGAGAGGTAATTGCTGCATCCTGTTGAATAATGGTGCTCAAAGATTCAAAACTGACGTTGGGATCATTACAGCTGTCAATCAGCTGAATGAGTATGGCTGGTGGGGATGGCAGATCGCAGAATTTTTCGTCGATTGCCTTGTCTTGGTTATGTGTAGTCACGTAAATACCAAGTTTATTATGGGGTTACGCCAATATCTTGTGGTAATTAATAGCACTTAATCGACTTGAATGAAAGCGTTTTCAAAGCATTACATGATCTGAATGTAGCTGCAGAATTCCCATCGGTCTCCATCCTGGGTTCACTCCCGTTATAAAAATTGTTGTCTGAATCCACTCCAACCCGGGTATTGATATTCCAGGGGAGTGGGAATGCCTTTCCTAATGGGGCAGAAGCGGATTCCTAAATCAGCTGACGGAAAATTGCCTGCTGAGTTTCCCATTGAGAGTCAAGAAATTGTCCTTTTCAGTATGAAGAATTTTAACTGCATGAATTTATTGAGAAAATAGTTTGCTATTCGTGTGGCACCTTATTTGCATTCCATCTTGAGTAGTCTCATTGAGGAATGAAAACATGGCAAATGAAGAGGCATCGGAAGAGCTGGATCTTGGCGAAGAGAAAAGCGGAAAATCAAAACTGATTATCATTATAGCCGTTGTGGCGGTGTTGCTGATCGGTGGTGGTCTGGCGGCATTTTTTCTGCTCGGTGGCGAAGAAGAGGCGACGGATGAAACCGCTGCCGAAGAGCAGGTGGAAGAGGAAAAGGGGCCGGCACAATATCTCGATTTCAAACCCCCGTTCGTGGTCAACCTGCCTGGACGCCCGAGTCTGCTGCAGATTGGCGTCAGTATCCGGGTCTATTCCGAACCGATGGCCGAGTTCATTCGGCATAACGATCCGATGATCCGCCACCATCTGCTGGACCTGCTCTCCACCAAAGACGGCAAATCCCTGAAAACACGCGAAGCTAAAGTGGCGCTGCAGGCAGAGATGCTTGAAGCACTCAACGGAGTCGTCAAGGAGCTGGAGGGGCCAGGCGAAGTGGATGGGGTCTTTTTTACAAGTTTCGTGATGCAGTAATTCAACCCGATAGGAAAACAAGATGAGCGCCAATGACCTGCTATCACAAGAAGAGATCGATGCCCTGTTGCACGGCGTTGACAGTGGGGATGTCGCCACCGAGTCTGATGTGAGTGATGAGGGTGGCACTGTTTCCTACGATTTCACCAGTCAGGATCGAATTGTCAGGGGACGCTTGCCAACCCTGGAGATGATCAACGAACGGTTTGCAAGATTGTTTAGAACCAGTCTGTTCAATATGCTGAGACGGACCGCTGATCTTTCCGTTTCCGGTATACAGATGCAAAAGTTTTCAGAGTTCGTACACAGTCTGTTTGTACCGACCAGTCTAAATATGATCAAAGTGCCACCATTGAGAGGCAAGGGTCTGTTTGTTCTCGATCCTAAATTGGTCTTCAGCGTGGTAGACAACTATTTCGGTGGTTCAGGCCGTTTTCACACTAAGATTGAAGGCCGTGATTTCACACCAACTGAAAACCGGGTAATACAGTTGTTGCTGAACAGTGCCTTCGAGGATCTCAGAGCAGCCTGGAAACCGGTATTCCAGGTCGATTTCGAATACAGCGGTTCAGAGGTCAATCCCCAGTTCGCCAATATCGTCAGCCCATCGGAAGTGGTGGTCGTAACCTCCTTTCATGTGGATCTGGAAAATGGTGGTGGCGACTTTCATATCTGCATGCCCTATTCGATGCTCGAACCAATCAGAGAGTTGCTGGATGCGGGGGTGCAGAGTGACCGGGGTGAAAGAGATGAGCGCTGGGAGCGCTCTTTGAAAGAAGAGATTTTGGCCGCCAAGGTTGAACTGTGCAGCAATCTGACAGAAGTGCAGATGAGTCTCCAGGAACTCGCCGAATTGCAGGCAGGGGATGTGATTCCAATTGAGATGCCTGAAGAGGTTGAAGTAGAAGCGGCGGATGTGCCCGTGTTTCGCGCCAAGCTGGGTGTTTCCGATGGCAATTACGCCTTGAAGATCAGTGAGTGGATAGCCAATAACCAACGCAAGGGGTTGCATGACTATCTGGATATGGAGCAAGAGGCCTGAGCGGTCTGCCGGCAGCGTGGCCGGCACAGCGCAGCAGTCAGACTGCTTTCAATGGCCTAGGTTGAATCCCCAAAGAGGGTAAAAAGATGAGTGATGAGAAAAGTGTAGATCCCAATGAAGCATTAGCGGATGAATGGGCTGCTGCTCTTGAGGGTCAGGCGGATGGTGAACAATCAAGTGCTACCGAAACGGCCAGCTTTGATGAGTTGACCGACGAATCTGTCTCCGCAGGCAGTGTCAATATGGACGCCATTCTGGATGTGCCGGTAACCATCTCGATGGAGATCGGGCGTACCAAAATCAACATTCGCAATCTACTGCAGCTTAATCAGGGCTCGGTGGTTGAGCTGGATCGGCTGGCTGGTGAACCGATGGATGTGTTGGTCAACGGCACTTTGATTGCGCAGGGCGAAGTGGTGGTGGTGAATGAGAAGTTCGGCTTGCGCCTGACCGACATTATCAGCCCCTCCGAGCGGGTCAAGAGGTTAAGTTGATGTGCCGTTGGTTGCTCATCGGCGTCTTCTTCAGCAATGCCTTGATGGCGGCGGAAGAGAGCAACAAGCAGATTGGCGTCAATGTTTCGCCGATTGGTGCTGAAGGTCTGTTGAATACATTCAGCGGCCTGCTGGTGGTATTGGCCGTGATCGTCGGTGCCGCCTGGCTGTTTAAACGCTATGGGCAGCTATCGATGGGCGGCAAGGGTATGGTCAGAGTGCTTGGCGGTGCATCGGTAGGCAGTCGTGAACGGGTGGTTGTGGTTGAAGTTGAAGATACCCGGGTGTTACTTGGCGTGGCTCCGGGCCAGGTAAGGATGCTGCATCTGCTGAGTGATGAGTCCCCCAGTTTCCGTAAACAGTTGCAAGCGGTGGAGCAGCCGGAGCTTGCTGACAACCCGCAAAGCGAGCCGTCACAATGAAATATTGGATACTCATTATAGGCTTGCTGATCAGTGGTCTGGTCGAGGCTGCACCCGGTGTAGATGCCTTCAGTGTCTCCCCCGATGGGGAGGGTGGGCAGACCTATACCCTGACCATTCAGGTATTGCTCTTCATGACCGCCCTGACCCTGTTACCCGGGGCATTGATGATGATGACCTCGTTCGCCAGGATTATCATCGTACTGGCAATCCTCAGACAGGCGCTGGGTACTCAGAGCACCCCCTCGAATCAAATACTTATCGGGTTGGCGCTGTTTTTGACCTTGTTCATCATGATGCCGGTCTTCAACGAGGTCAATCAGACCGCGCTGCAACCCTATCTGTCTGAAGAGATGGATACCATGCAGGCACTTCAAGCCGCTGCCGAGCCGGTCAAATCATTCATGCTGGCCCAGACCAGAGAAGATGATCTGGCACTGTTTGCCCGGATCGGTAATTTCGGTGAATTCAACGGACCGGAAGAGGTGCCTTTCAGTCTGCTGCTACCATCCTTTGCCACCAGCGAACTGAAAACCGGTTTTCAGATCGGCTTCCTACTGTTTATTCCTTTTCTGGTGATCGATCTGGTGGTGGCCAGTATTCTGATGTCGATGGGCATGATGATGCTGTCACCGATGATTATCTCCTTACCATTCAAAATTATGCTGTTTGTACTGATCGACGGCTGGGCACTGGTGTTCGGTACCCTGGCATCGAGTTTCCAGATATAGGCAGGAGGTAGCCCCATGAGTCCTGACATCGTAATGGCCATTGGACAGAACAGTCTCGAGATTATCGGACTGCTTTCAGGCATGATACTGCTTCCCGCGCTGGCCGTGGGTTTGATCATCGCCATGTTTCAGGCAGCAACCCAGATCAATGAGATGACCCTGACTTTCATCCCCAAGCTGGTGGTTTCCGGTCTGGTGCTGATGTGGGCGGGCAACTGGATGCTGCAACTGCTGATGAATTTCTCAATCAATCTGATTGAGAGTATTCCCGAACTGATTCTCTAGGCAGAGAGGGATACGCGGGGGCTTGGTGGAAAATCATGATCTTCAGTGAAGCTCAACTCAATGCCTGGATCGCCACCTACTTCTGGCCCATGGTGCGTATCAGCGCCATGTTGTTCGCCGCCCCCCTGTTCAGCTCACGTCAGGTTCCGGCGCGCCTGAGGCTGGTTCTGATGCTGATGATCGCATTTCTGGTCGCTCCGACGCTGCCGCAGATGCCGCCGGCGGATGTGCTTAGCCATAGCGGCTTGATCATCATGCTTCAGCAACTGTTGATCGGCATCCTGATGGGTTTCATTCTGCAGATGGTGTTCGGTGCCCTGGTGTTCGGCGGGCAGGTGATTGCCTACAGTATGGGGTTGGGTTTTGCCTCGATGGTCGATCCGGCGAATGGCGTCCAGGTACCTGTGATCTCCCAGTTCTACCTGATTCTGGCTACGCTGCTGTTTCTTATCTTCAATGGACACCTGCATGCTATCGAGCTGGTTGCTGACAGTTTTGTCACCATGCCGGTGGCGATGGATGGCATATCCCGTAATGGGCTGCTCGATCTGGTTGCCTGGGGCAGTCGGCTTTTTGCCGGCGGCATGATTATCGCGCTGCCGATTGTCGGCGCCATGCTGATGGTCAATATGGGTATGGGTGTGGTGATGCGTGCTGCACCTCAGTTGAATATCTTTTCAGTCGGCTTTCCGATCACCATGCTGCTCGGATTTGCGCTGATCTGGGTGAGTCTGCCCAACGCGCTATCTGTTTTCACCGATCTGCAGGATGAGGCTTTCCAACATCTGATGCAGACCCTGCGGATTGCGAGGTGAAGCATGGCCGATAATGAGAATGGCCAGGAAAAAACAGAACAACCCTCGGCGAAAAAGCTTGCGGATGCAAAACGCAAAGGCCAGGTACCCCGCTCCCGTGAACTGAACAGTATGGCGGTGACCATGGCCGGTGTCATCAGCCTGGTGGTGATGAGTGGTTCTGTCGGTGATTCGGTATCCGTCATGATGAGCGAAAGTTTTGTCATTACTCGGGAGCAGATTTTCGATATCGGCGCCATGACCAGCCGTTTGGGTGAAGGGGTAGGGCAAGCCTTTTTTGCTTTGATCCCGTTTTTCCTGATAGTGATTTTGGCCGCGATCCTCAGTTCCATTGCATTGGGCGGTTTCTCAATCAGCGGGGAATCGATGACCCCCAAACTGAGTAAGCTGAGCCCGTTAAAAGGTTTGAAGCGAGTATTTTCCGCAAAGGGCTTGCTGGAGATGTTCAAGGCGATGGCAAAGTTTGCGCTGATCGGTGGTACCACTGTATTTCTGTTGTACACCACCCTGGAGCAGTATCTGGCATTACACAACATGGAGATCTCCCCAGCACTGCAGCATCTCAACTCGCTCATCGGCTGGTCGGTTATCTTGATGAGTACCACGATGATTCTGATTGCGGCGATCGACGTGCCTTTTCAGTTGTGGGATCACAAGCGCCAACTGAAGATGACAAGACAGGAAGTCCGGGATGAGATGAAAGAGACGGAAGGTCGGCCGGAAGTGAAAGGTCGGATACGTCAACTGCAACGGGAGATGGCGCAGCGACGGATGATGCAGGAAGTGCCTCAGGCGGATGTGATTGTCACCAACCCGACGCACTATGCGGTGGCACTGAAATACGATCCGGAGACCATGCATGCACCCAAACTGGTTGCCAAGGGTGTCGACCTGATTGCGCAGAATATCCGTAAGGTTGGTACGGAGTCCAATGTGCCGGTGGTGGAATCGCCGCTGTTGGCCAGAGCAATCTATTTCCATACTGAATTGGATACCTTCATTCCGGCCGGTCTCTATATGGCGGTGGCCAGACTGTTGGCTTATGTATTTCAACTCAAAGCGTACAACACAGAAGGTGGCATCTATCCGGAGATGCCTGACGATATCGATGTGCCCGAAGAGTACCGGCACAATTCATAACAGGGTCTCGCATAAAGCGGAAAAGATAGATGGAAAGCACAACAATCTTTGACAACATCAAACAGCTTGGAGCCCGAGGCCTTGGCGCACCATTGGTCTTGCTGATGTTGTTGGCGATGTTGGTTATTCCATTGCCACCCATCGCCTTGGATCTGTTTTTCACTTTCAATATCACCCTCTCGCTGGTGGTGATGCTGGTTGTCGTCTATACAAAGCGCCCATTGGAGTTTTCCGTTTTTCCCAGCATGCTGCTGATCGCCACACTGTTGCGCCTGGCGTTGAATGTGGCGTCGACCCGGGTGGTGCTGCTGGAAGGACATACCGGTGGGGATGCGGCGGGTAAGGTGATCGAGGCATTCGGTGCGTTTGTTATCGGTGGGAATTATGCGGTCGGTCTGGTGGTGTTTCTGATACTGGTGATCATCAACTTCGTGGTGGTCACCAAGGGTGCCGGCCGGGTGTCGGAAGTCAGTGCCCGATTTACATTGGATGCCATGCCCGGCAAACAGATGGCCATCGACGCGGATCTCAACTCGGGTCTGATCGATCAGGATGAAGCCCGCTCACGTCGTGAGGATGTGGCGAAGGAAGCCGACTTTTACGGTGCAATGGACGGTGCCAGTAAGTTCGTTCGCGGTGATGCGATCGCCGGTATCTTGATCCTCTTCATCAATATCATCGGTGGCCTCTCCATCGGTATGGCTCAGCACGATCTGGCTTTCTCCACCGCGCTGCAGAACTATGTGCTGCTGACCATCGGTGATGGTCTGGTGGCGCAGATTCCCTCGCTGCTGCTCTCCACCTCCGCGGCTATCATCGTTACCCGGGTGGCCAGTACTCAGGATGTCGGCGGGCAGATCGTCAGTCAGCTGTTCACCAGTCCCAAGGCGCTGGCGGTTGCCGCCGCCGTATTGCTGGTGATGGGTGTGATTCCCGGTATGCCCAATTTTGCTTTTCTTACTCTGTCTGCAGCCGCGGCCGGTGGCGCCTGGTTGATCTGGCAGCGGCAGAAAGAGCCGCAAGAGGAGATGGTGATCGAAGAGCCGGTAGAGCAACCTGAACAGCGTGATCTGAGTTGGGAGGATGTGCAGCCGGTCGATCTGGTGGGGCTGGAAGTGGGCTATCGTCTGATTCCGCTGGTTGACCGTAATCAGGGCGGCCAGCTGATGAACCGTATCAAAGGGGTTCGTCGTAAACTCTCCCAGGAACTGGGTTTCCTGATACCTTCGGTGCACATCCGGGATAACCTGGATCTCTCACCGAACAGCTACCGGATTTCACTTAACGGTGTCGTTGTAGCCGAAGTGGAGATCTTTCCGGATCGGGAAATGGCTATCAATCCCGGACAGGTATTTGGCCAACTGCAGGGAACGCCCACCAAGGACCCAACCTTCGGTCTGGATGCGGTTTGGATCGATCCAGAGCAGAAAGATCACGCCCAGACACTGGGCTATACGGTGGTAGATGCGAGCACAGTGGTGGCAACCCATCTGAGCGAGATACTGCAATCCCAGGCGAATGAATTGCTCGGCCATGAAGAGACACAACAGCTGTTGGATATGCTGGCTCGACATACTCCGAAACTGGTCGAAGACCTGGTGCCGAAAACCCTGTCGTTGAGTGTGGTGACCAAGATTCTGCAAAATCTGTTGTCCGAGCATGTGCCGATCCGGGATTTTCGAACCATTGCCGAGACTTTGGCTGAACAGTCCACCAGGACCCAGGATCCCGGTGCGTTGACGGCCGCTGTGCGGGTGGCTTTGTCCAGGGGAATCGTACAGAAGCTGATCGGCACCACCGATGAGATACCGGTTGCCGTGTTGGAGCCGGGACTGGAGCAGTTATTGCAACGTACGTTGCAAGCCTCTGAAGAGGGGCAAGCGGGTTTTGAACCCGGACTTGCGGAAAGGCTGCAAACCGCCCTGGCGGAAACCCATGCCTCGATGGAGTCGCAAGGTCAGCAGAGCGTGTTACTGGTGGCGGCTCCGATCCGTGCCTGGATGGCTCGTTTCGCCAAGCATACGGCACCTGGAATGCATATTCTCTCTTATAACGAGGTACCGGATAACCG
>JAKSBX010000056.1 GCA_022360905.1 Chromatiales bacterium | reverse complement strand
TGGCGTGTTATCTTCTGTTCGCCACACCCTGAGGTAGTAGATCAGGTGACGGCGCTTCACGGCCCTCCGGTCATCAGGCTTGAGGCTGTTCTCGTGGATGTGTTCTGCGGGGCTTTTGATGTACATCTTAGAAACCTAAATTATTATGTGTGTTAAGGGGTTATTGTTGACTGGAGCCTGATTTAAGGACAAAGTCCATACTTTATCAGGGCAGGCTTGATGGATAACTCCCAGTAAGATGATAGTTGCTCTACATGAATGCGCAATTTCCGGCGCCATAGGTCTACTGGGCATGGGCCTGGAACTCACTGATATTTCGCATCTGTATCGGAAAGTACATAAAAATTGATCTTCAGCAAAAAACGGGAATATCCTATAAACAGGGGATAGACTGATGGATTTGTGAGTATTTATCCACAAAGTGGATAAATAAAGTGCATTTAATTCTTGTCCAGATTTGAAAATGTGCGAAATATGTAGAACGGAGTTTGAAGGGATGGGTGTGATATCCAATGTGGATCCGGGTTATCTGAGAATTGCACAACCAAGCGTGCCGTTTTGGTATGCATCCAGGGAAAAGATGTGATGCTTAAGAGATTCTTCGAGTCAAGGCTGCTCGCCAATTCGGAGTACCAGCAAGCGCTCGTACGGCTGGGGATCTGGCTTTTCTGTTTCCTTTCGATGTGGTTCGCCGTTCGAACCAACTACTACTCTATCGATCTGCCGCTGTTTGTTGCCCTCTACTCCTGCTACTTCACCTATTTCGTTCTGCTCCTGGTCAGCATCGTTATCTGGCCGAAGATGCCCTACCGGATTGAGATCGATCTGATTGTCGATATCAGTGCAACCAGCCTGGCGATCTACTTAACCTCGGACGCTTTCAGTCCGTTCTATCTGATCTATCACTGGATCTATATCTCCTACGGAATCCGATATGGCGCCAGGCCACTGATGATTGCGTCGATATTGAGTTTCCTCTCCTACTGTGTGGTTCTGACCTATCTGCAGCAGTGGCAGGTCCATATCTTCGAGGCCTTTGTGTTCGTTTTGTTACTGCTGGTCATCCCCGCTTATCAGTACATCCTGCTGCGTCAGTTGCATCAAGCCAGGCAGGAAGCGATGCTGGCCAAACAGGCCCGGGGTAACTTTCTTGCGACCATGACCCATGAGTTACGTACCCCGCTGGTTGGCGTGATGGGCATGGCTCGGTTACTGCAGAACACTCCGTTGGATGCCGAGCAGAAGGATTATGTGCAATCGATCAATGATTCCGTTCGTCTGCTCAGATCGATGATCAGTGACGTGCTGGATCTATCCAAGATCGACGCCAACAAATTGGAGTTGACCAGCGATTGGTTTGATCTTCATGAACTGGTAAAGAATATCTCCTCAAGTCTCGCATCAGAGGCCCAGGGGAAAAAGCTGGAGATGTATTGTTGGGTTGATCCGGATATACCACAGATGCTCTATGGCGATCGCCTCAGGGTGACCCAAATTCTGTTCAATATGGTGGGTAACGCGATTAAGTTTACCGATCAGGGGTATGTCTGTTTACGGGTAACGCTGGCTGAGGCGGATGCCAATGTGCCGACACAACACATTCTGTTTGAAGTCGAGGACAGTGGCATCGGTATACCGGAGGAGAAGCTGGCCGAGATATTCAATGCTTATTGGCAGTCGGAAAGCGCCAGTCAACAGCGGCGCTATGAAGGCTCGGGTCTCGGTACATCGGTAATTCGTGATCTAACCGGATTGATGAAGGGTCGAGTGAATGTGGCTAGCAGGTTGGGTGAAGGAACCAAGTTCAGTGTCCAGTTACCCTTGCTGGGAGAGGAGATCGATGGCCCGCAGCAACAGGTCTTGCCGATGACGCAAAGGTACCCGTTGCTGAAAGGGAAGAGAGTTCTGATTTACGATCAGGATCCGAATGCCATGCAGATGCATCTGCAGTTTGCCGATGAACTCGAGATGCAAGCGTTGGCGGCGCTGGAATTAAACGCATTTTGTCGACAATTGGACGATCATGTGAATCTAGTCCTGGTGTGTGACTCCTTCAGTGACAGTTCGATCAAGCAGGTGATTCGCTGCGTCAACACCATCGAGCCCTCGATACCAATGGTGTTGGCCGGCTATCGCACCCAGAATCTGAGTTATACCTCGATCAATACGCCGCTGCTGATCAAGCCGTTCCTCTGTGCGGATTTTGCCAAGGTGGTGATGGATCTGTTGGTGCCGCACCAGGAGCAGGAGACAGGGGAGTCACTGGAAAAACCGATAACAACCGTTCAATCAATGTACTGCTCGCCGATGACAATGCGATCGCCTCGAAAGTTATGGCCACTCTGCTGAAGCAGCGAGGACACCGGGTTAAAGTCACCAAAAGCGGCAAAGAGGCGTTGCAGGCCTTGAATGAGCAAGAGTATGAGTTGGCCTTTGTCGACCTCTGTATGCCCGATGTGGATGGCATTGAATTCACTCGTCAATATCGGGAGAGAGAGTCGCAGAGTCGGTATATGCCAATCTACGCGTTGACGGCAAACAGTGTCGAGGACATGATGGAACACTGTATCCGGGTCGGCATGGATGGTTTTCTGACCAAACCTGTAGAGCCTGAAGAGCTTGACAGTATCATCGAACGACACCTTAGCGGGCGACTCAACAGCAAGCACTGGTTGCCGGTGCCGACTTAGAGCCTGTAAACGCTGTTCAGTATCCTCGCTCTGGTGGATAATAGGATTCACTACAGTGGTTGTGAAATTGTAACTCGTATTTTTTTGTCATTGATGTACGGTAGTTCGAATCTTTTGGTTTCCTGTTGTCACTCTATGAGCGATAGTCATTCATCTTTTAACGGCCCGCAGAAGATAGTACTTCTGAAAGATCAGGGATAGATTTTGAATTACCGTAGAGAAATCGATGGCTTAAGAGCAGTTGCGGTAATCCCTGTAATTCTGTTTCATGCGGGTTATGAGTTGTTCAGCGGGGGATATGTCGGCGTTGACGTATTCTTTGTGATCAGCGGTTACCTGATCACATCGATCATTCTCAATGATCTGCAAGCTGGCCGTTTCAGTATCAAAACGTTCTACGTGCGACGCTCAAAGCGTATCCTGCCTGCACTGATTCTGGTGACCCTCTGTAGCCTGCCGTTTGCCTGGGTCTGGCTGACCCCCACCCACTTCGACTCTTATGCCAACAGCCTGCTGGGCGTGGCGACCTTCTCATCCAATATCCTGTTTTGGCTTGAAAGCGGCTATTTCGATACCGCATCTGAGCTTAAACCGCTGTTGCACACCTGGAGTCTGGCCGTTGAAGAGCAGTACTACATACTGTTCCCGCTTTTTTTAATGGCAGCCTGGCCTTATGGCAGAAAGCCGATTCTGATCAGCCTGGTGGTGATGTGTGTGATCAGCCTGGGAATGGCACAATGGGGTGCTTATAACGCTCCGGGAGCGGCTTTTTTTCTGCTGCCTTCACGCGGCTGGGAGTTACTGTTCGGCGTGTTTTGTGCCTTCTATTTGAACCAAAAATCAAATACATCCTCTCCGCACATTGAGCAGGTTCTGAGTCTGCTGGGTCTGTTGCTGATCGGCTATGCGGTTTTCAGCTTCGATGCAGCCACACCCACACCCAGTGTATATACCATGATTCCGGTGATCGGTACGGTGCTGCTGATCCTGTTTGCAAACAGCGGCACACTGGCGAAGCGGATGCTTGGTTTTGCGCCAGTCGTCGGCATTGGGCTAATCTCATACAGTGCCTATTTATGGCATCAGCCGATCATTGCTTTTTTGAAATATAACTATCTGTTTGAAGCTGAACCGGTCCGTATTGTGACTGTGTTGCTGGTTTTTCCGCTCTCGTACCTCTCTTGGAAGTATGTCGAAAAACCATACAGGACCTCAAACTTAAAAGCGGAGAGAGTGCTTGGTGTCAGTGCCTTGGCCTTGTCAGCCCTCTTCGTTGTTGGGTTGTTTGGGCGTCTAGAGTTGTACCCCAGCTACCTACAGATCACCCACCCGGAATGGAGTAACGAGTATATCAAGGAGCCCGCTTCGCCTTTGGTGGATTGCGAAGGTTTTGAGGTTATTCAAGGCGATACCACCTGTAAGCGAATCGGTGACGGCGCGTATAAAATTGTGATTTGGGGCGACTCACACTCGCATATGCTGCGTACCACCACACCGGATATCGAAGGCGCAACGATTTTCAACATTACCCACGGTGGATGTCCGCCGCTGCTTGGGGTTAAACGATTTGATGATTTGACCAACTCTGTAAACTGTAACAACACGGAGATCATGTCGTCATATCTTGATTACATCAATGGCATCGAACCTGACCTGGTGGTATTGGTCGGTCGCTGGACACTCTATCTCAAAGGCTGGGTCAGAGATGGTGAGAACCAGCCTGCCCATCACTTGATCGTTGATAATCTTACTGGCGAAGAAGAGGTGGTCGGTTCAGTGAAGACGCGAATGCGTATACTGAAGGAGGCCTTCGAAAGGACGATTGAGGGTATTTCCAGTAACAGTGAGGTAGTGGTTGTTTCGCAGATACCGGATTATGGCTGGTTCAGTTACAGAAACCTGTTCAAAAGCGATCAGGTGTCGAAGTCCAAGATCAATGCCTGGCATATTGAGGAGGATGCATTGATGGATCTGTTGGAAGGTAATGAATACACGCTTTTGGATGGAAAGTCCCTGTTTTGTACCGATGCGGTCTGTGCAACCCGGATCGATGGCACACTGATCTATAGCGATGACAACCACCTCAATGACAAGGGCGCTGAAATACTCTGGGCCTCCTTACTGAAGCCATTTACTAATCGAGGCGCCAGCTATCAATAGGCCCTGGTACTGAATGGTACTTACTCAAGTGTCATTTGGTGGGGCATGGCCCCACCCTACACCATGAATTCAACTCTAGGGTGGGGCCATGCCCCACCAAAACCCTTCGATAAACCAGATGCAATGAGTTCCAGTGCTACCCGGTTGAGCTCCTGGATTTAGGCTCAACCGGGTAGTGGCGTCATCGGCTCGTGGAATCAGCCAGATTGCAGTGGTGGCGATCTATAATCCCAGCGACTGCCAGATCTGCTGGCTTTGGGCGGATCGATTCATGGTATAGAAATGGAGTCCCGGTGCGCCGCCGGCAAGCAGGCGTTCACACAGGTCGCTAACCACCTCTACGCCGTAACCGCGGATCGATTCCAGATCATCGCCGTAGCTCTCCAGCCGTTTTCTCAGCCAGCGGGGGATCTCGGTTCCGCAACTATCTGAGAATCTCGCCAGCTGAGCGAAATTGGTGATCGGCATGATACCCGGCACGATGGGAATCTCGATCGCCAGCTTCTCGCACTCGTCGAGAAATCTGAAATAGGCATCCGCGTTGTAGAAATACTGGGTGATAGCACTGTCGGCACCGGCATCGACCTTGAGCTTGAAGTTTTGCAGGTCCTGTTGTGGTGTGACCGCCTGGGGATGAAACTCTGGATAGGCCGCCACTTCGATGTGGAAATAGTCGCCGAAGTGTTGGCGAATCAGTTCAACCAGCTGATTGGCGTGGTTGAGCTCACCCAGTCCGCCCAGCCCGGTGCCGGAGGGCAGGTCGCCACGCAGTGCCACCAGCCGGTTGATGCCCTGGCTTTTGTAACGTTCCACGATCTCCAGGATCTCATCCTGATCCGCACCGATGCAGGAGAGGTGAGGGGCGGTGTCGATCTGTTGTTCAATCAGCCAGTCGACCGTATCGAAGGTCCGCTGTTGGGTTGAACCACCTGCACCGTAGGTGACCGAGAAGAACGCCGGGTTCAGACCCTGCAGCTGCTGTACATTGGTTTTCAGGTTCTCCATTCCCTTCTCGGTCTTTGGCGGAAAGAGTTCGAAGCTGAAAATCTGCTGTTTTGTTTGTTCGTTCATGGCAAGCAATTACCGTATAAAAGTTATACGAGTGAGCAATAGACCGGCCGAGAGGATTGCTCCTCTCCTCCGGTCAATCTCCATTTTGGTAGGCCGTATAAGCCTGAGTGCTCAATAGCGATAGTGGTCGGGCTTATAGGGGCCCTCTACGGGCACACCGATATAATCAGCCTGTGCCTGCGAGAGGGTCGTCAGCTTGGCGCCAATCTTGGTGAGATGGAGCCGGGCAACCTCTTCGTCGAGCTTCTTGGGCAGTACGTAGACCTTGTTCTCATACTCGCCCGAGCGGGTGAAGAACTCGATCTGCGCCAATACCTGGTTGGAGAAGGAGTTGGACATCACAAAGCTGGGGTGTCCGGTGGCACAGCCCAGATTGACCAGCCGTCCTTCCGCTAGCAGGATGATCCGCTTGCCATCGGGAAAGATCACGTGATGCACCTGGGGCTTGATCTCTTCCCACTGGTAGTCCCGGATACCGGCGATGTCGATCTCATTGTCGAAGTGGCCGATGTTGCAGACGATCGCCTGGTCTTTCATGGCGGCCATGTGATCGTGGGTGATGATGTTGAAGTTACCGGTGGTGGTGACGAAGATATCCGCCTGCGGTGCAGCCTCTTCCATGGTGGTGACCCGATAACCCTCCATCGCCGCCTGTAGGGCGCATATCGGGTCGATCTCCGTGACCCAGACCGTTGCCCCCAGGCCACGCAGAGATTGAGCGCAGCCCTTGCCTACGTCCCCATAGCCGGCCACCAGAGCGATCTTTCCGGCAATCATCACGTCGGTTGCCCGTTTGATGCCGTCCACCAGAGACTCGCGGCAGCCGTAGAGGTTGTCGAATTTGGACTTGGTTACCGAATCGTTGACGTTCATGGCGGGAAACAGCAGGGTGCCCTGTTCCATCATCTGGTAGAGGCGATGGACACCGGTGGTGGTCTCTTCGGTAACCCCTTTGATCGATTCAGCCATGCGGTGATAGCGCTTGGGGTCCTCCTCCAGGCTGCGTTTCAGCACGCCGAGGATCACCTGCCACTCTTCCGCATCGTCAGCCTTGGGTTCGGGTACGGCACCCGCGTCGGCGAATTCGACCCCTTTGTGCACCAGCAGAGTGGCGTCGCCACCATCATCGAGGATCATGTTCGGCGACTCACCGTCGGGCCAGTTGAGTACCTGTTCGGTACACCACCAGTACTCTTCCAGGGATTCGCCTTTCCAGGCGTAGACCGGAATGCCCTGGGCGGCAATTGCCGCCGCGGCATGATCCTGGGTGGAGAAGATGTTGCAGGAACACCAACGCACCTCGGCACCCAGCGCAACCAGGGTTTCGATCAGCACCGCGGTCTGTATGGTCATGTGCAGGGAGCCGGTAATACGCGCGCCTTTGAGAGGCTGTTCGGCGGCATACTTTTCGCGGATCGCCATCAGGCCGGGCATCTCCGTCTCGGCAATGGCAATCTCCCGGCGGCCGAAATCGGCCAGTGAAATATCAGCTACTTTATAGTCGGTGAACTCACTCATGGTAGTCATCTCCTGAATATCGTGAGTGAGCGCGGTTTGTCGTGTTGTTTCAACTTCCCTGCCGAGCCTGGCGGAATCGATTCCGTTGCAGCGCTCCTCGGCATGGAAGCTCTAAAAATTCGAGTGTTTGTCCGTTTTAGAGTTTTGCGTCCGCTCGCAGGGCTTCCGCTTTATCGGTGTTCTCCCAGGTAAAGCCTTCATCCTCACGGCCGAAGTGGCCGTAGGCGGCGGTTTTACGGTAGTTGATCTTGTCGGTGTTCAACAGATCCAGCATCTTTAGAATGCCATAGGGCCTGAGATCGAAATGCTGGCGTACCAGGGCTGAGATCGCATCATCCGGTATCTTGCCGGTACCGAAGGTCTCAACCATGATCGAGGTCGGTTCTGCCACGCCGATGGCGTAGGAGACCTGGATTTCACAGCGATCGGCCAGTCCGGCAGCGACAATGTTCTTCGCCACATAGCGACCGGCGTAGGCTGCCGAGCGGTCGACTTTCGATGGGTCCTTACCGGAGAAGGCGCCTCCACCGTGTCTGGCTGCACCACCATAGGTATCGACGATGATCTTGCGCCCGGTGAGGCCGCAGTCGCCCACTGGCCCACCGATCACAAAGCTGCCGGTCGGGTTGATGTGGATCTTGTCCTGGGGGCATTTATCCAGCCACTCCTTGGGTAACACGGGCTGGATGATATTCTCCATCACCGCTTCCTGGAGCTGGGCGTAGTCGATGTCCGGATCGTGCTGGGTGGAGAGTACCACCGCACCGATTCCGCTGACTTTGCCATCTTCATACTGCAGGGTCACCTGGCTTTTGGCATCGGGTCGCAGCCAGGGCAGTATGCCCGATTTACGGATCTCGGATTGCCGTTTCACCAGCCGCTGGGCATAGGTGATGGGAGCGGGCATCAAAACGTCCGTCTCGTTGGTGGCATAGCCGAACATCATGCCCTGGTCGCCAGCACCCTGTTCTTCCGGCGCGGCGCGGTCGACACCTTGGGCAATGTTGGCGGACTGTTTGCCGATCAGCGACATCACCGCGCAGGTGGAGCCGTCAAAACCCACATCGGAACTGGTGTAGCCGATATCGCAAACCACCTCTCGTACCAGGTCATCCAGGTCGATCCAAGCCTCTGTGGTGATCTCGCCGGCGACGATTACCGCACCGGTCTTGATCAGTGTTTCACAGGCCACACGAGCTCGATCCGGATGGGGATCCTGGGCCAGGATGGCGTCCAGCATGGCGTCCGATATCTGATCCGCAACCTTGTCCGGATGTCCTTCAGAGACAGATTCCGAGGTGAAAATAAACTCTTTACTCATGGTATTCCTGATATTTTGTATGTCATCGGTAGCACCGACTTGGTGTTACATCTATGGATTGACGGCCAACGCTCAGCGAAACGGGATTTTACACACCAGCTCGCTTTTTGCATAATGCCCCACCCCGATTCAATTCAATGTATTGAGTGAAATTATAATGGTATCCCTACAGACACCGATTTGTGACTTTGATGCTGAGGCCCCGGATTTCCAACTCCCCGGAGTTGATGGCAAGAGCTGGTCCCTGCAACAATGTGCCGGAGAGAATGGACTGCTGGTGATGTTTATCTGCAACCACTGTCCCTATGTGAAGGCGGTGATCGACAGAATTATCAGGGATACCAAGGATCTGGCGGCACTGGGTGTCAATGCAGTGGCCATTATGTCGAACGATCCCACCGATTATGCGGAAGACTCATTCGAGAACATGCGCCTGGTCTCGGAGCGGCTGGGTTTTCCGTTTCCCTACCTGATTGATGAAACTCAGCAGGTTGCCAAGGCCTATGGTGCGGTATGTACCCCCGATTTCTTCGGCTACAACGCCGATCTGAAACTGCAATATCGGGGCAGACTGGATGAAAGTAAGAAGGAAGCGGCAGACCCAAATGTGCGTCGTGACCTCTTTGAAGCGATGAAGCAGGTTGCCGAGACGGGTAGAGGACCTCAGGATCAGATTCCCAGCATGGGCTGTTCCATTAAGTGGCGTGAAGAGCCAACTTCATGAATTTACTTATAAATTGAAGGTGTAACCCATTCCATCAAGCCAGCTTATCGGCCATTAAAGCAAGCTACTTTGCTCTGTGCTTGCTGCTTGGGTCAGAATAGCGAACCTTTGCCCGAGCGGGTTAACCATTGCCGTATGCGAAAAGGGGACGGCATAACCAGGTACGCAAGGGTTGATAAACAAAGAATTTAGCGGATTTCCGCCTAGTTAAGTCGTTAAGGACTTAGAAACAGATTAACAAATCATTAATAAATCAGGAGGGGTCAATGTCCTCACGCAGAGAACTCGCCAATGCCATTCGTGCCCTGAGTATGGATGCTGTGCAACAAGCCAATTCAGGTCATCCAGGTGCGCCCATGGGTATGGCAGATATTGCCGAAGTACTGTGGAATAGCCACCTGAAACACAATCCGGCCAATCCGGATTGGGCTGATCGCGACCGTTTTATTCTGTCGAACGGCCATGGTTCGATGCTGATCTATTCGCTGCTTCACCTCACAGGTTACGAGTTGAGCATCGATGATCTTAAGAATTTCCGTCAGTTACACTCGAAAACACCCGGCCACCCGGAGTATGGCTATGCGCCTGGTGTGGAGACCACAACCGGTCCGCTGGGACAGGGCATCACCAACGGTGTTGGTATGGCTCTGGCCGAGAAGACGCTGGCGGCACAGTTCAACAAGCCTGGACATGATATCGTCGACCACTTCACCTACGTGTTCTTGGGCGACGGCTGCATGATGGAAGGCATCTCGCACGAGGCCTGCTCATTGGCCGGTACTCTCGGTCTGGGCAAACTGGTCGCTTTCTGGGATGACAACGGCATCAGTATCGATGGTGAGACCGAAGGTTGGTTCACCGACGATACCCCGGCACGATTCGAGTCCTACGGCTGGCAGGTGATCCGTGACGTGGACGGCCATGATGCGGACGCCATCAACCAGGCCATCGAAGCGGCCAAGGCTGACGGCGACAAGCCAAGCCTGATCTGCTGCAAGACCACCATCGGTTTCGGTTCACCCAACCTGGCCGGCAGTCACGACTGTCACGGTGCCCCATTGGGTGCTGACGAGATTGTCGCTACCCGCGAGAAGCTTGGATGGGCACACGATGCCTTCGTGATTCCTGAGGATATCTATGCCGGCTGGAGTGCAAAGGCCTCTGGTGCAGAAGCTGAGTCCGGATGGAACGACAAGTTTGCCGCCTATCAGTCTGCTTTTCCCGAGCTGGCCGCTGAGTTCAACCGCCGTATGAACGGTGATCTGCCGGACAACTGGGAAGCTGAAGCTGCCAAGTTCATCGCCGAGGTGAACGGCAAAGCCGAATCTCCGGCAACCCGTAAAGCCTCGCAGAACGCCCTTAACGGCTATGGTCCTCTGCTGCCGGAATTCCTCGGTGGTTCAGCTGACCTGACACCTTCGAACCTGACCGCCTGGTCCGGTTCCAAGTCGATCACCGACGGCAATGCGGATGGTAACTACCTCTCTTACGGTGTGCGTGAGTTCGGTATGTCCGCCATCATGAACGGTGTCGCGCTGCATGGTGGTTTCATCCCTTACGGTGGCACCTTCCTGATGTTTTCCGAGTATGCCCGTAACGCCCTGCGTATGTCGGCGCTGATGAAGATCCAGTCGATCTTTGTTTATACTCACGACTCCATCGGTCTGGGTGAGGATGGACCTACCCATCAGCCAGTCGAACAGATCCCAACCTTGCGTATGGTGCCGAACATGGATCTCTGGCGTCCCTGTGATGCGGTGGAAACCGCCGTAGCCTGGAAAGCGGCAGTCGAGAAACGCAACGGTCCTTCCTGCCTGGTCTTCTCCCGTCAGGGCCTGGCCCATCAGGATCGCACCGATGCGCAAATCGCGGATATCGCCAAGGGCGGTTATGTGATTGCCGATTGTGACGGTACCCCGGATGCAATCGTCATTGCCACCGGCTCTGAGGTGGACCTGGCCGTCAAAGCAGCCGCCGAGTCCAACAAACAGGTTCGGGTTGTCTCCATGCCCAACACCAAGGCCTTCGATGAGCAGGATGCCGCCTATAAAGAGTCTGTTCTGCCTGCCGCGGTAACCGCTCGTGTGGCGGTGGAAGCCGCTGTGACCGATGGCTGGTACAAATATGTTGGTATCAATGGCAAGGTTATTGGTATCAATCACTTCGGTGAGTCGGCACCGGCCGGCGAACTGTTCAAAGAGTTCGGTTTCACAGCAGAGAATGTTCTGGCTGCGATCAACGAAGTGACCGCTTAATTAAGATGGTTGAGAGGCGCGTGATACGCGCCTCCTGCCAATACTGACAAATGACAATTCTATATATGTATAACGGAGAATCGCTATGACTATCAAAGTAGGTATCAACGGTTTTGGCCGCATCGGCCGTATGGCATTCCGTGCTATCGCAAAAGACTTCCCTGGTATTGAAGTCGTCGGCATCAACGATCTGCTGGAACCCGATTATCTGGCCTACATGCTGAAGTACGATTCAGTCCATGGCAATTTCGATGGTGATGTTTCTGTCGATGGCAGCAACATGGTTGTGAACGGCAAAAAGATCCGTCTCACCGCTGAGCGCGATCCGGCGGACCTGAAATGGGACGAGATCGGTGCTGATCTGGTAATCGAGTGTACCGGTTTCTTCCTTACCGGCGAGACCTGTCAGAAGCACATCGACGCGGGTGCCAAGAAGGTTGTACAGAGTGCGCCTTCCAAAGACGACACCCCGATGTTCGTGTATGGCGTAAATCACAACAACTACGATGGTCAGGCGATTGTTTCCGCCGCCTCCTGTACCACCAACTGTCTGGCGCCTGTGGCTAAAGTGCTGAATGACAAGTGGGGCATCAAGCGTGGCCTGATGTCTACCGTGCATGCAGCAACCGCTACTCAGAAGACGGTTGACGGTCCTTCCATGAAAGACTGGCGCGGTGGCCGCGGTATCCTGGAAAACATCATTCCTTCCTCTACCGGTGCGGCCAAAGCGGTTGGCAAGGTGCTGCCTGAGCTGAACGGTAAACTGACCGGTATGGCATTCCGTGTACCGACCTCCGATGTCTCTGTTGTCGACCTGACCGTCGAACTGAACAGCGGCGCCAGCTACGACGACATCTGTGCTGCCATGAAAGCGGCTTCCGAGTCTGGCGATCTGGCCGGTGTACTGGCCTATACCGAAGATAAAGTGGTTTCCACCGATTTCCGTGGTTGCTCCAATCCTTCCATCTTCGATTCCGGCGCCGGTATCGCACTGGATGACACTTTCGTCAAGGTTGTCTCCTGGTACGACAACGAGTACGGCTACACCTGCAACATGCTGCGCATGGTTGAGCACGTCTCCAAGTAAGTGCTGATCTCACGGGGCAGGTTTAATCCTGCCCTGTGACTCCACCGCGTGAGTCATGAGTTATGTATTTTTTGACAGCTTTGTAACCTGTTACAACAAAATCCATAACTCAGAATTCACATTTTAAAATTAAAATCGAAGCAGGAGTCTGTTATGTCATTTATCAAGCTGACCGATCTTGATCTTGCCGGCAAGCGCGTATTGATCCGCGCTGATCTGAATGTGCCTGTGAAAGACGGTAAGGTAACTTCGGATGCACGTATCACAGCTTCCATGCCAACCATTGAGCATTGTGCCAAAGCCGGTGCGAAAGTGATGGTGATGTCACACCGTGGCCGGCCGGAAGAGGGTGTCTATTCAGAAGAGAACTCGATGGCGCCGATTGCCGATGACATGTCTGCCAAACTGGGTGGCACGGTGCGTCTGATCAAAAAGTATCTGGATGGTGGTTTCGAGGTGGCGGAAGGTGAGGTTGTTCTGCTTGAGAATGTCCGTTTCAATGCGGGCGAGAAGAAGGACAACGAAGAGCTTGCAAAGAAATATGCCGCACTCTGTGATGTCTATGTCATGGATGCGTTCGGTACCGCCCATCGCGCCCAGGCCTCAACCCATGGTGCCGGTAAGTTTGCCCCGGTTGCCTGTGCCGGACTGTTGCTTGCTGATGAGCTGGATAACCTGGCTAAGGCTTTGGCCAACCCGGCTCGCCCGATGGTGGCAATTGTCGGTGGTTCCAAGGTGTCAACCAAGCTGACCGTTCTGGAAGCGCTGTCTGAAAAGGTCGATCAGTTGGTTGTTGGTGGCGGTATTGCCAACACCTTTCTCAAGGCGACCGCACACAATGTGGGTAAGTCCCTGTGTGAAGATGATCTGGTACCCACCGCTCAGGCTTTGATCGAAAAGATGAAGGCCCGCGGCGCGAATATTCCGATCGCAACCGATGTGGTGGTCGGCAAGAACTTTGCTGAAGAGGAACCTGCGGTACTGAAGCCTGCCGGTGAGGTTGCTGATGACGAGATGATATTCGATATCGGTCCGGACAGTGCCAATGAGCTGGCTGAGATCATCAAGCAGGCGGGAACCATCGTCTGGAACGGTCCGGTAGGTGTATTCGAATTCGATCAGTTTGGAGAAGGCACTAAGACCGTCTCCATGGCGATCGCAGATTCCGATGGCTTCTCCCTGGCGGGCGGCGGTGACACCATCGCAGCCATTCAGAAGTACGACATCTATGACAAAGTCTCCTACATCTCAACGGCTGGCGGTGCTTTCCTCGAATATCTGGAAGGAAAAACACTGCCTGCGGTAGCGATGTTGGAGGCTTGTGCAGCGAAATAGGATGTCCACTGACCAGAGGCCGGACAGGGGTCCGGCCCAAGACAACGTGCAGCAAGCATGTAATTGGATAGGTATGCCAAGAAGAACCAAAATTGTAGCAACCCTGGGTCCGGCAACGGATGACCCAAAGGTTCTCGACAAGCTTATACACGCCGGGGTGGACATCGTTCGCCTCAACCTTTCACACGATGCCCACGACTCGCAAAGACAGCGTGCGGAACGGATCCGTAACCGGGCCCGTGCCTGTGGTCGTCAAATCGGTGTTTTGGCGGATCTTCAGGGGCCGAAAATCCGTATCGGCAAATTCAACAACGGCTATACCGAACTGGAAGAGAACGGCCAATTCATCCTCGATGCGGCGCTGCCGCTGGATGCGGGTGATGACGAGCGGGTGGGGTTGACCTATCCGCAACTGATTGATGACGTCTCCCGAGGCGACACCCTGTTGCTCGATGACGGTGCGGTTGAACTGTGGGTCTCAGAGGTTAGCGGGAAAGAGGTTCACTGCAAAGTCGTGGTTGGCGGCAAGCTCTCCAACAACAAAGGCATCAACAAACAGGGTGGTGGTCTTTCCGCGCCGGCACTGACTGACAAGGATCGGGCGGACATCAAGTTTGCAGCGGAAATCGACGTGGATTATCTGGCAGTCTCGTTTGTACGCAATGGTGATGATGTGATGGAGGCTCGCCGTCTGTTGGAAGAGGCGGGTGGTACCGGCGGTATCGTTGCCAAGGTTGAACGTGCCGAAGCGTTGGATTGCATCGAAGATATCATCCAGGCTTCGGATGCCATCATGGTGGCGCGTGGTGATCTGGGCGTTGAGATCGGTGATGCGGAACTGCCGGCTGTGCAGAAAGAGATGATAAAAAAGGCCCGGGAGATGAATTCCGTGGTGATCACCGCGACGCAGATGATGCAGTCGATGATTGAGAGCCCGATCCCTACCCGTGCTGAAGTTTTTGATGTCGCCAATGCGGTTATCGATGGTACGGATGCGGTCATGCTCTCTGCCGAAACCTCGGTCGGCAAATATCCGCATAAAGTGATCAAGGCGATGGATCGGGTTTGTGTCGAAGCGGAGAAGCATCAGCTTGCACGGCGCTCAAGCCACAGACTCGACAGTGTTTTCGGCCGGGTGGATGAGGCGATCGCCATGTCCACCATGTATACCGCCAATCACCTTGGGGTGAAAGCGATTGCCGCACTGACTGAATCCGGCTCGACGGTAAAATGGATGTCCAGGATCAGTTCTGACATTCCGATCTATGCGTTGACCCGGCATGTACATACCCGGCGTAAAGTGACACTCTATCGCGGTGTCTATCCGGTCAGTTTCGATGTCGCCAGCACGGACATCGCTCAGGTCAATGAAGAGGTCATCGACGAGCTGCTGCGCCGTGGAGAGGTCAGAGAGAATGATCTGGTGATCATTACCAAGGGTGACCGCTCCGGTGTGGAAGGCCAGACCAATATCATGAAAGTAATGCGTGTCGGCGAGCATGTGCTGGCCGACTGAACAGATTGAAGTCACCACCAGCGGGTGGTGATTAAGTTGTAACGAGTATATAAACACAAACCAAGGAGGCTATCATGGCTCTGATTTCCCTGCGCCAACTACTCGACCATGCCGCGGAACACGGCTATGGTCTGCCTGCGTTCAATGTCAACAACATGGAGCAGGTGCATGCCATCATGCAGGCAGCGGATGCCGTCAACAGTCCGGTCATTCTGCAAGGATCTGCAGGCGCCCGGTCTTACGCAGGTGAACCCTTTCTGCGTCATCTGATCATTGCAGCAACCGAAATGTATCCACACATTCCGGTCTGTATGCATCAGGATCACGGTACGTCACCATCCGTCTGTCTGCGTTCCATTCAGTCAGGCTTCTCATCGGTGATGATGGACGGTTCTCTGATGACCGACGGTAAGACCCCTTCCAGCTACGAATACAATGTGGATACCACAGCCAAGGTGGTCGATATTGCCCATGCGGGTGGTGTTTCCGTTGAGGGTGAGCTGGGTTGTCTGGGTTCCCTGGAAACCGGCCAGGCCGGTGAAGAGGACGGTATCGGTGCTGAAGGTACCCTGGATCACAGCCAGTTGCTGACCGATCCTGATGAAGCGGCGGATTTCGTCAAGAAGACCGGTGTGGATGCCCTGGCAATCGCGATCGGTACTTCCCACGGCGCCTACAAGTTCACTCGCCCACCAACAGGGGATATTCTGGCGATCGATCGGGTCAAAGAGATCCACGCTCGTATTCCGGATACTCATCTGGTTATGCATGGTTCCTCATCGGTACCTCAGGACTGGCTGGCGATCATCAATGAGTATGGTGGCGATATGGGTGAGACCTATGGTGTGCCTGTTGAAGAGATCGTCGAAGGCATCAAGCATGGTGTACGTAAGGTCAACATCGACACCGACCTGCGGATGGCCTCTACCGGTTCCATTCGTAAGCACCTCAATGACAACAAGTCCAACTTCGATCCCCGCAAGTTCCTGAAAGAGGCAACCAAGGCGATGTCGGATATCTGTAAGGCACGCTATGAAGCCTTCGGTTCTGCCGGTATGGCGGAGAAGATCACGCCGATCTCTCTCGAGAACATGCAGGTTCGCTACGAAAGTGGTGAGCTCGATCCGAAAATCAATTGATTTAAGGATCGGTAAACCGTTAATTCGGTATACGATAAAGGGGCCTATTGGCCCCTTTATTAATTCTGCCGGGAGTATTATGGCCAGGGGATAGCGGCCGTATGGGTTACATCAGCCCTTCGAGTTCCAGCGCCTTTTTCAGCCGGTTGGGATTGAATCCTTCGAATTTTTGATCGCCAACCAGAATCAGTGGCACGCTTTTACCACCAATCTCAAAGAACTTTTTCTGGATCTTGCCAGGTTTGGCAACATTGAAGTCTAGAAAGGGCACGTTGTTTCGTTTCAGCCAACGCTTTAAATGAAGACAATGGGGGCACCTCAACGTAGTGTAGATCACTACCCGGGCTGCTTTGTTATTCTGTTTTGTCATATCCTCAGAAGTGTATAAGCTCAAACCGGTCTTGCCCAATATTTATTTTGACTCAAACCTTGTTACTGTCGTGATCGATTATTTGTCTACCAGAATCAGTTGCACAGTGCGCGCTACTGAGCTGATATGAGATATTGAGCAATGAATCGCCGTGGCCAATACAATGAAACGGCATGTCACAACTGAGTCGGGTCATATAGCTGCAGCAATCCGCTCTGAACCTGTCAGAGTACTCATCGTTTAAAGCTCATATCTTAGCTTAAATTATAGATCTAAAATACGAATTGGATTCTTGAAGCGTGGTGTTTGATTGATGGGTCTCAACTCTTTAACCGGATCACGGCTTTGACTCGTTAAGCGACTGTTTTCAGTCTGATAAGCCTGTGCTGGCAAACAACTCAACTAGCTGGTTTCCGGTAATGGCGAGTTGGTTATCAAGGGCCGCCAATTGACGGCTGTTAAGCGGATGGATCCTTTTTTATTTACCGGTCAAGCGCCTTTCGGCCTCGCGGTACTTTTCAGCGGTTTTATCGATAACTTCTTGGGGCAGCTCAGGACCTGGAGGGGTCTTATCCCAATCCAAGGTTTCCAGATAATCTCTGACAAACTGTTTATCGAAGCTGACCGGACTGGTACCGGGGCGATAGCTGTCTGCCGGCCAGAATCTCGATGAATCCGGTGTCAGAGCCTCATCGATCAAATGCAGCTGTCCATCATCATCCAGGCCGAACTCAAATTTGGTATCGGCGATGATGATGCCCCTGCTCAATGCATAGTCGGCTGCCTGGGTATAGATGTTCAGACTGATCTCTTTAACCTGTGTTGCCAGTTCGTGGCCAAGCAGGTTTTCAGTCTGGCTGAAATCGATGTTTTCATCGTGATCCCCCACATCCGCTTTTGTGGATGGGGTGAAGATGGCTTCGGGCAGGCGATCCGCCTGTTGCAGATTGGCGGGCAGAGGGATGCCGCAGACCGATTGGTTGTGCTGATAGTCTTTCCAGCCGGAGCCGATCAGGTAACCTCGTACGATCGCTTCGATCGGTAGCGGTTTGAGCTTACGCACGATCATGTATCTTTCACCCAGGCTGTTGCGTTGCTCCGGGTTAGGCAGGATGTCGGAAAGCTGCAGTTTCGCCAGGTGGTTTGGAATCAGTGACTCGGTGCGGTTGAACCAGAAATTCGCCACGCGGGTGAGTACCTCACCTTTGCCGGGAATGGGTTGAGGCAGGACCACATCGAATGCGGAAAGACGGTCACTGGTGACAATCAACAGATGTTGATCGTCTACCTCGTAGATGTCACGAACTTTACCACGATTGAGCAGCTTCAGGTCCAGGTTTGATTCGAAAAGAGTATGGCTATCAGTCGTCATGGGTTGTAACCGGCAGAGGCAAAGGGCCATTATACCCATGAACCGACCGGAAACTCATACTTGAGTCGTCTCACATGTGGATGTGGGCCATCCATCGACAGGATGCTGGGTCGTCATTCGCGTTAGTGATGGGTTGCTAGGGGCTTGCCGTTGCTGGCAGTCAATGGCCTGGTGTCACGCGAGTTCCATGCATTAGTATAAGCCTCCTTACTGGGTTTCCATTCTCTTTGTGGTGTGGTGATGAACGAACAGGATATTTTTTTAAAAGCCTTCAAAGGCAGTTTCACTTCCGCGTTGCGCTGGCATCAGCTGGATGCCCTGTGGCAGGTATTGAGAGCCGATGCCGCGGGTGACTGGTATATCTATGCGGTGGGTGAACCTCCACCAGAGGATTGTGCCGATGAGTCGAAGCTGCTGACTTTTATCGAAAGCATCGATGAGTTGTTGCGACGTGAACATGATGAGGAGTACTGCGGCATTGTCTATGCGGATGATCTGCAGCAGCCAGCATTCATTAAGATCTATGATCCGAATAACCTTGGTGTCTCATGCGGCTATAGTGACAACCCGCCGCTGCCTGGCTGGGTGTTGAGTAAGATCCCGCCGGTTGATCTGTCGGCCGTAGCGCTGCCCAACAACCGTAAACGCTGGTGGCACGCACTGTGGAAGGGCGCTGATTGAGGGTGGATCTAAATTCCATGGTTTCCCTTGGGTTTTACTCTGATCAATCGTGTTAGACTGACAAAAACCAAGTTAAATAGTAGGTAATAGCGACATGAGTGAAACCACCCAACAGAGTAGCGCTGTTTCGATGGATGACCGTCTGGCAATCACCCGGGGAGTGATGAATCTATTCGACAACTGGGGGCTGCATAGTGAAGAGATGATGTCGCTCCTGGATATCAACGGCAAGGCGCGCCACATGGCGCAGTATCGACACAACAAGGCCTTTCCGGACAGTCCTGACATGATGAAGCGTATCGATTATCTGGTCAGGATCAATGATGCGCTGCGTACTACCTATCCAACCAATCCCGGTATGGGCAAACGTTGGCTGCGTCAGCGCAACCATCTGTTCAATCAGCGCACACCACTGTCAATGATGATGGGGGATGGGGAGCAGGGGATGGTCTATGTACTCTCCAGACTGGATTGTACTTTCGCCTGGGATCAGAGTGGTTCTACGCCCAGTTGATTTTCTGTTTTAAGTCTGCAAATGAACGCAAATAAGATTCGCAAATTGTAATCGTGTTTGGGGTTTGATTGGACTCACACCCCAACATCCCCTGTGATCATTTTGCGACGATTGGCGGTGCTTCGCCTGATTTCTAACCTGGCCATCCGTATTAAGACGGATGGTGGCTTACTAAGTGCCAAGGCGATTCACTGTATTTAATCAAAGCGTATTTGGTGGGGCATGGCCCCACCCTACACCCTGAATTCAATGGTAGGGTGGGGCCATGCCCCACCAAACAGGGTTAGAGTGAGCATCACACAGGTCTTTTTACTAACCAGGCGACCAAATAGTTCACTTTCAGGGCTTATATTCATCAACATCAAGAATTGCATAGCCTGTGATTTTTTGCGGCTTGATTCAACGGCTCCAGACCAATCCGCATCGGCAAAACCATTAGCGTTTATTGGCGTTCATTTGCGGACTTAATAATTACCCCGCAGCAGCCTCTTCCCGGCGTGCCAGCCAGACCTCCATGCCCTGGGCGTCCAGGTCCAGATCCATGGCCATCAGCTCAAGGCTCTCCTCGGCTGCCAGGGTGTTGCCATTCTGCTCTAGCTTTTGCAGTAACCACTTCTGTAGCGCACTTTCCATTTCGGTTTTTCTTTGCGTTCCCGGTTCCGCTTCCGCAGCCAGAGCGATGGCGGTGAACTCCTGCAGATGCTGACGCAGTTGTCCGACCAGTTTCTTAGGTTCACTGACTTCACCGAAGTGGGTGAGATAGAGCTTTTCAGGCTCGAGCGCCATCAGCCGGTCCAGGGTCTCATACCAGGCGTCTGGATCGAGCTGGATCGGTGTGGTGGTGGGTATAATGAAGGGGCCCTCTGCGCCGTTGAGTTCGGGATAGGAGAGCCCGAAGGTGTCACCGGTGAACAGACCACGGCTCTGTTGATCGAAAATGCAGATGTGGTGACGTGCATGTCCTGGGGTGTCGAGACAGAGCAGTTCCCGATTGCCGAAGTGGCAACGAAAGCCGTCCGGTGCCTCGATGACCCGCTCTTCCGGAATCGGTATCAACTGTCCGAACTGCTTTTCGAACTCTTCCTCACCGTAAACAGCCGTTGCCCCAGCGATCAACTTGGAGGGATCGATCAGATGCTTGGCCCCGTAAGGGTGAATCACCAAAGAGGCATTCGGCAGTTGACTCATCAGGCTGCCCGCTCCCCCGGCATGATCCAGGTGAACATGGGTGGGGATCACATATCGGACCTGTGAAGGGGAGATGCCTTTCTGTTCCAGTACCGCCATCAGCTGGGGCACACTGTTACTGGTACCGGTATCGATAAAAGCCGCCTCTCCTTCGGATTCCAGCAGATAGCAGGCCGCCAGACCCTGGCGTTGATAGAGCGTATCGATGCAGGTGATCTGCTGGGCATATTCCAGGGTGCGCGGATTCGGCATTAGTTGTCACTCTCGCTGATCTTACCTTCGGCGCCGGAGATAAGATTGGTTATGTTGGATCGGTGGCGCCAAAACAGTATGGCGCTGATGATTATCTGCATCACTATCAGCTCTGGGGCCGGCCAGATCAACCATACGAATATTGGTGCCAATGCCATCGAGATCAGGGCGGACAGGGAGGAGATGTTGACCACCTTGGCGGTAAACAGCCAGACCAGTGCAACCGCCAGGCCCACTCCCCAGTGCAGTCCAAACTGAACACCGAGTGCGGTGGCGACCCCCTTACCCCCTTTAAAACTGAAAAAGACGGGGTAGAGGTGGCCCAGAAAAGCGGCCAGTCCGGTCAGTGCGAGGAACAGGGGTGGGGCATCGAACAGATGGGCGATCAACATCGGGATCAGCCCCTTGACCATATCCCCGAAGAGGGTGATGGCCGCGGCCTTTTTGCCACCGATACGCAGCACATTGGTGGCCCCGGGATTATTCGAACCCTGGCTGCGGGGATCGGGCAGACCCATCAGGCGGCAGACGATGATGGCACTGGAGATCGAACCGAGCAGATAGGCGATAACAACAATAGACGAATGAATAATCATGGGTGCATTGGAACCTTTGGCGGCGGGTCAGGTCAAGCCGGGGGTTTGTTCTTCATCGATACTGAACTACTATGAGCACTTTTCCAAACAATGGTTGTTGAGTTATGGATATCGTCTTCATACGTGATCTTCGCATCGAAACCGTCATCGGTATCTACGACTGGGAGCGGGAGATCACCCAAACCGTGGTGTTCGATCTGGAGATGGGGGCCGATATCAAAAAGGCGGCGGAGTCGGATGCCATCGAGGATGCTTTGGATTACAAGGCGGTAAGCAAGCGTCTGGTCTCTTTTGTGCGGGAGAGTAAATTTCAGTTGGTTGAAACCCTGGCGGAGCGTTGTGCGGATATTGTACTGAATGAGTTCAACGTACCCTGGGTGAGACTGACCCTGAACAAGGTCGGTGCCGTGAGCATGGCCCGGGATGTGGGTGTGGTCATCGAGAGAGGTCGGATTGACTGACACCACTCAGGTCAGGGCCTGGCTAAGCCTTGGCAGCAATCAGTTGCCACGCCGATATCTGCCCAGTGCAATCGATGATTTAAGGGCAGATTTTGGCAACCTAATCATCTCGCCGGTCTACGAGAGTGAAGCGGTGGGATTTGCTGGAGAGAACTTTCTCAATCTGGTGGTCGGCATCCATACCGACTTGACGCCTCAGGCTGTGAATCGACAATTGAAAGCGATTGAGAACAGACATGGTAGGGTGCGTAACGAAAACAAATTTGCTGCCAGAACCCTGGATATCGATCTGCTGACCTACGGCGATCAGATTATCGAGCGTGATGGTATCCGCTTGCCGAGAGATGAGATCTTACGCTATGCCTTTGTATTGCTGCCCCTCTCAGAAGTGGCCGGGGAGGAGATTCATCCTGAAGAAGGCAAGAGCTATCGGCAGCTGTGGCAGGGGTTTGACCGCTCCGGACAGGCGTTGTGGCCTGTGGCATTGGAGCTGCAGAAAGATCGATGAGGTTAAGGCGATTAGGGTGATCGGCGAAGCTGGCCAGGGGTGAAACATTGAGGTTTTTGGCAGCCGTTTCCTGACCCCCAATAAAAAAACCCCGGCACCCGCTCCTTGGGCACCAGGATCTTGTGTCGCACTGATTGGTTGGCAAATGGTATCAGTCCATTACTTCCGTGTTCGTGAGTGTCGTTCCGTGGCATCCTTCTCTGCGACGGTTAAAGTCTAAGTGAATAACCCCGGATAAGATGCAGGTTTGTTCTCATTTTTAGGTAGGATTTTTCTGACATCGATTGAGCCCCTCTCTTGATTCCCCCGTATCTCTTTTGAAACAATCCCCCCTCGCATACCACTTGGGCCAGTTTGCGCCCGACAGACCATGAGGAAAAACCCATGCCGTTGATCAGAGCTTTTCCCGGACTTCGTCCTGCCGAGGGTCGTGCCGCCGATGTTGCCGCACCCCCATATGATGTTATGAACGAGGCGGAAGCTCGGCAGATGGCAGAGGGTCGGGAGTGGAGCTTTCTGCATATCTCCAGACCGGAGATCGACCTGCCGGAGGGGACGGATCCTTATGCACCCGAGGTCTATCAAAAAGCCGCTGAGAATCTCGCCCGGATGCAGCAGGATGGGGTTCTGATCCGAGATAGCAAGCCCTGTTACTATGTCTATCGGCTGACCATGGGGGATCATGTTCAGACCGGACTCGCGGCTGCAGCCTCGGTCGCTGCCTATGACGAGAACCGGATCAAAAAACATGAGTTCACCCGGCCGGCGAAAGAGGATGACCGGGTGCGACAGGTGGATGCACTGAATGCCCAGACCGGACCGGTGTTTCTGGTCTACCCGAGCGCCCCTGAGGTCGATCAGATCCTGAGCCGGGTGTCTCAGGCCCAGCCGGATATGGATGTTACTGCAGCGGATCAGGTTCGTCATGAGATCTGGGTGCTGGATGATGATGCCAGCGTAGCTCGTCTGACGGAGCTGTTCGATGCCATGGATGCGCTCTATGTGGCGGATGGTCACCACCGTTCGGCCGCTGGATCGAGGGTTGGCGCATCGCGCAAAGCGGCCAATCCGGATCACAACGGTGAGGAGCCATACAACTATTTTCTGAGTGTCATCTTTCCCCATAATCAGATGCAGATTCTGGACTATAACCGGGTAGTCAAAGATCTCAATGGATTGGATAAAGAGGCCTTTCTCGCCAAACTGGAGAGTGACTTTCAAGTGGCGCCAAGCGAGCAGCCGGTGAAACCCGGGCAGCCGGCCGAGTTCGGTATGTATCTGGACAAGCAGTGGTACCGGTTGCTCCTCAATCCAGAGAAGATACCGGCGGATGATCCGGTCGCCCGGCTCGATGTCAGTCTGCTGGCCAACCACCTGATCGAGCCAATCCTCGGCATCAGTGATCCCCGGCGCGATGCCCGTATCGATTTTGTCGGCGGTATCCGCGGTCTGTCCGGCCTGGAGAAGCGGGTCGATAGCGGTGAGATGGCGGTCGCTTTCTCGCTCTATCCAACCCGCATGGAGGATCTGATGGCGGTGGCCGACGCCGATGAGGTGATGCCACCCAAGTCGACCTGGTTCGAACCCAAGCTGGCGGATGGTCTGGTCAGTCACGTGCTTGACTAGCGACAGAGATGGTCACCACCAACAGCAGTCTGCCTGAAGGCGAGTTGATCGATGCCCCAGCCATTGAGCGCTGGCTGGAGATGCTGCCCGATGAGTTCGATAGGGATGACCGGGACTATTTCCGGGCGGCGGCCGAGATTGCTCTGCAGGTTCAATCAGACGCTCAGGCAGTCTACTCAGAGCGTCAGCTACGCCATGCCCTGAGTGTGGCGGAGATTCTCGCTCAGCTGCGTATGGATAGGGAGACGGTTTCCGCAGCGATGCTGCTGGGGGTGTTGAATGGTCCGCAACTCAGCCTCGAACAGCTAACGCACAAAGTCGGTGCCAACACGGCCAAGATGGTGGACGACCTTGGGCGTATCGGTGCCCTGACCGACACCTCCCGTGAGATTACCGAGGAAGAGGAGCAGCAGCATGCGGAAAATCTGCGCCGCCTGCTGCTGGGTATCGCCGAAGATGTGCGGGTGATTCTGGTGGTGGTCGCTGAACAGTTGCAGCTGATGCGTACCGCCCGGAGTCTGGCCCCTGAACAGCGACGGCGCGTGGCCAAAGAGACTCAGGATATCTATGCGCCGCTGGCCAACCGGTTGGGTATCTGGCAGGTAAAATGGGAGTTGGAGGACCTGGCGCTGCGGTTTCTTCACCCAGAGGATTACAAGCGTATCGCCAGTCAGCTGGATGGACGTCGCAGCGACCGGGAGCAGTTCATCAGAGAGGTCATGGAGTTGCTCAAGGAGAAGTTTCTTGCTGCGGGCGTCCATGCCGAGATCAGCGGTCGTCCCAAACATATCTACAGCATCTGGAAAAAGATGCAGCGTAAGGCGGTCGATATCGAGCAGATTTTCGATCTGCGGGCGGTGCGGGTGTTGGTGGATGATATTGCCCAGTGCTATGCGGCGCTGGGTGTGGTGCATGGGTTGTGGAAACATATCCCCGGTGAGTTCGACGACTATATCGCCACACCCAAAGCCAACCTCTACCGCTCGATTCACACGGCGGTGATCGGTCCACAAGAGAAGACCCTCGAAGTTCAAATCCGAACCCGGGACATGCACCACCATGCGGAGCTGGGTGTGGCAGCCCACTGGCGTTATAAAGAGGACGCCAAGCAGGATTCGGATTTTGAGCGGCGCATCGTCTGGATGCGGCAGTGGCTGGAGAAAAAGGATTTTGGCGAGGAGACCAATGGCCTGCAGGATGCCTTCGATCAGGAGATGGAGGCGACTCGAATCTATGTCTTGACGCCGATGGGTAAGGTGGTCGAACTGCCGAAAAACTCGACTCCGCTCGATTTTGCCTATGCGATTCATACCGACATCGGTCATACCTGCCGCGGTGCCAGGGTTGACGGCCACATCGTACAGCTGAACCGTCCGCTGCGCAGTGGCGAGACGATCGAGATCCTGACGGCAAAGAACGGTACCCCAAGCCGTGACTGGATCAACCCGCACCTGGGTTATCTGCACAGCTCGAAGGCCCGAAACCGGGTTAAACAGTGGTTCAAACAGCTCGATTACGAACACCATGTGGAGCTGGGACGCTCTGCACTGGAGCGGGAGATGACCCGGCTGTCGATCAGTGAAAAACCGGATCTGGAGAAGGTCGCCGCCAAACACAATCTGCAGCATGGGGAGGATGTCTATGCGGCGATCGGTCGTGGCGATCTGTCGCCGATCCAGGTGGCCGGTTTCGGCGGCCGGGAGAAACCGGCGCCCCGTTCCAGGCCGATTCCTGAACCGAGCCGATCCCATGGCGCGGCCAAGGGGGAAGTGGTGGTTGCCGGGGTGGACGACCTGATGACCAGTATTGCCCGCTGCTGTAAACCTGTACCTTACGATTCTATCGTCGGCTATGTCACCCGTGGGCGCGGGGTTACCGTTCATCGCCGCGATTGCCCGAATGTACGGGCGATGCCGGAGGAAGAGCAGAACCGGCTGGTGGCGGTGCACTGGAGTGATGAGCAGCAGGAGACCCAATATGCGGTGGATTTTATGGTCACCGCGAGTGACAGAAAGGGGTTGCTCAGGGATATCTCAGGGGTGCTTACCAATGAGAATATCGACGTCATGGGAGTCAATACCAACAGTGACCGAAAGACTGATACCGCCACCATGCGCTTCACCATCGAGGTCAAGGATATGAATCAGTTGAGTCGGGTATTGTCAAAAATTGAGCAGTTGCGGGATATCAACTCGGTAAAACGACTGTTGTGAAGTCTGACCCGGAAATCTGGTGTAGCATCTCATACTGACCATGTACGATTGCCAGTCCGCTCCTGCAGGTCTAAACTAACGCACTGTAATTTTATGCGTTTTCCTTAAAGCCGGTATTAACGAATCCGATTGCGAACCACCAGAATTGGCTAACGAAGTGACAAAAACCAATCTTCTGAATCTCGACCTGCAAGAGATGGAGCGTTTTTTTGTGGCGCTCGGCTCCAAAGCTTTTCATGGTCGCAATGTATTCAAATGGATCCATAAACACGGGGTTGTGGATTTCAATGCCATGACCGATATCTCGAAACGCCTGCGGGAACAGCTGCAGCAGGTGGCCGAGATCACCATTCCTCGGCTGGCGTTGGAACAGCCGGCACAGGACGGCACCCGTAAATGGTTGCTCGAACTGGAAGACGGTCAACGCATCGAAACGGTCTACATACCGGACAATGGACGCAGTACCATCTGTGTCTCTTCCCAGGTCGGATGCGCTCTGGATTGCTCCTTCTGCTCCACCGCCAGGCAGGGTTTCAATCGCAACCTCAGCGTTGCCGAAATCATCGGCCAGGTCTGGGTGGCGGCCCGTGAGTTGGGTGAACCGCCGAGCAATATCGTGATGATGGGGATGGGCGAGCCGCTGGCCAACCTGGAAGCGGTGATCACGGCGATGAATATCATGCAGGATGATCTGGCCTATATGGTCTCCAAATATCGGGTGACTGTCAGCACCTCCGGCATTGTGCCCGGCCTGAAACGCCTCAGGGAAGTCTGTGACATCAGTCTTGCGGTCTCCCTGCATGCACCGGATAACGCTTTGCGTGATCAGCTGGTGCCGATCAATCGCAAATACCCTTTGGAGGAGTTGATCCCCGCCTGTCGTGAGTTCGTGCGCGGGGATAAGCGGCGCAAGGTGACCTGGGAGTATGTCATGCTGGATGGGGTGAATGACTCCCTGGCCCATGCCAAAGCCTTGATACGGCTGCTGGAGGGAACCCCCTCCAAGGTCAACCTGATCCCCTTCAATCCTTTTCCCGGTACCGACTACAAGGCCTCGCCCGCGGATCGGGTCGAAGCCTTTCGCATGCGCCTGAAACGGTCGGGCATTATCGCCACAACCCGCAAAACCCGCGGCGATGATATCGATGCGGCCTGTGGTCAGCTGGTAGGTAAGGTCAGGGACCGCAGTAGTCGACAGTTGCGTTTTGAGCGGTTGGACAGTCTCAAACAGGGTGTTTCATGAAATCAATTTCTGCTAGCCGGGTGATTCTCTCCTCTCTACTTGTGCTGCTGCTTTCGGCTTGTGCCACACAACAGAAGAGTGCGGATACCACCGGCAGTCTGGGTCGGGAGAAGCGTAACAGTCCGGCCAAGATCTATGTTGATATGGGCATCGAATACATGCGCGATGGCCAGTCTGCAGTGGCCTTGAAAAAGCTCAAGAAAGCGATCAAAGTCGATGATGACTATCCCCAGGCACACAATGTGATCGCCATCCTCTATGAGCGACTGGGCAATCAGCAGCTGGCCGGCATTCACTTCGAAGAGGCGATCAAGCTGGATGGCCAGGATCCCTATATCCGCAATGCCCGGGGCAGTTTCTACTGTAAGCAGGGCAGGCTGGAGGATGCGGAGTCCGATTTTAAACAGGCACTGGCCAATCCGCTCTATCCCACGCCCTGGGTGGCATTGACCAATGCGGGTCTGTGCCGTGAACGTGCCGGCGATCGGTCGAAGGCGGAAAATTACTATCGTCGGGCACTGACCACCAATCCTAAATATGCCACGGCGCTTTATCAGATGGCGGAACTCTCACTGGAACAGAAAAAGAATCTTTCAGCGCGTGCCTATCTGGAACGCTATCACAGTGAGTCCAGACCATCCTCTGCGTCGTTATGGCTTGGTATTCAGATTGAGAAGAGACTTAAGGATTTGGCCAAAGCCGATGAGTACAAGGGAAAACTCTTCAAAGAATTTCCTGATTCACCCGAGATACAGATGCTCTACCAAGCTGAAGAAGTGCAATGAATCCACCCGATAACGACGATCAGGAAAAAGCGGTATCGGCTCCCCAGCAGGGGCCTGGTTCGCTACTGAAAAAGGCCCGGGAACGTCAGGGTATGAATGCTGCGTCGGTGGCTTCACAGCTCCATCTACAAGTTTCCATTATTGACTCCCTGGAACGGGATGATTACGACAACCTGCCCGGGCCGGTGTTCGTGCAAGGTTATCTCAGAAACTATGCTCGATTGGTCGGTCTGAAAGAGGATGCGGTAGTTGCCGCCTATCAGCGGCAGTTTCCGGAGATCGAAGAGCAGACGATATTGAACAATCCGGAGCGCGCTGAAGGTAAACCCATGCACAGCGGCCATGGGGTGATGCGTCTGGTGACCTGGGGGATTATTGTCGCTTTGGCGGCGCTGCTCTTTTTCTGGTGGCAGACCCGGGCTGAACTGGAACCGCCTGAGCCCTATCCGATCGGCCAAAAGAGTCTGCCCGAGGCCTCGATGCCGGACGATGTAAACATTCAGCCAGCTGATGTGGACATCCAACTGGAACGGCAGGAGATGCAACCGGCCGAGCCGCTTGTCCCGGATGATCCTGTGCCGGAGCTAGAGGTGAGTGGTGCTCCTCTGCAGACTGAAACCTTGGAGGTGCCTGTCACCATCGAACCGCTACCTGTGCAAACCGACAATGAAACTCTGCCTGAGCCGGTTGAGTCTCCAGCAGAGCCACAGGTGTCGGAAATAGAGCCCGTGCAGGCTGAAGCTGAAGCTGAAGTTGTCGTCGAGGAGACGCCGGCACCCGTGGAGAGCCGTTCAAAGTCACTTCTGTTCAGCTTTGAGGGTCCCTGCTGGACCGAAGTCAGAAGCCTGGATGGGAAAGCCAGGATCATCGGTGAGATGCGCAGTGGTGCCAAACGACGTCTGAGCAGCGACTACGGACCGTTCAATGTGGTATTGGGCGATGCCTCGGTGGTGACGCTGACCATTGATGGTCAACGATTCGATCTAACGCCGTTCACTCGCGGTAAAGTGGCCCGATTCACCCTGGATCCCGATAAGCTCTAGCCGCTCATGCCGATAACACTCACGACATACGCCGAGCGGCCAACGATCTGACCTCAGGCTGATTTCATGCATTCGCATGAGAGAGTACACGAGGCCTGCATAACATGTTAATCTTGCCTGCTTTTATCCATATTTTTTGAGTCCAAATGGCAAAGCAGATCCAAGCCATCCGTGGGATGAAGGACATCCTGCCCCAGCAGACCCCTGTCTGGCAGTTTCTCGAAGACCGGGTGCGCTCGGTATTGAACCGCTATGGGTATGCGGAAATCCGCATGCCGATTGTCGAGATGACCGACCTTTTCAAGCGTTCCATCGGTGAGGTGACCGATATCGTTGAGAAGGAGATGTATACCTTCGAAGACCGCAATGGGGACAGCCTCACCCTGCGTCCGGAGGGCACAGCCGGGTGTGTGCGGGCTGGGCTGGAACACGGTCTGATCTTCAATCAGACTCAGCGGCTCTGGTACCAGGGCCCTATGTTTCGCCATGAGCGCCCGCAGAAGGGGCGTTATCGTCAGTTTCATCAGATCGGGGTTGAGAGCTTCGGTATGAGTGGGCCGGATATCGACCTTGAACAGATTCTGATCACCGCCAGAATCTGGCATGAACTCGGTCTCGAGGATTTGCAATTGCAAATCAACACGTTGGGCACCTCGGAAGAGCGTGCAGCTTACCGAGAGCAGCTGGTCGACTACCTAAAACAGCATATGGATGCCCTGGATGAGGACAGTAAACGCAGGTTGGAAACCAATCCGTTGCGGATTCTTGACAGCAAGAACCCGGAGATGGCGGAGCTGATTGCCAACGCGCCAACCCTGATGCAGCACCTGGGGGAAGCGTCGCTCGCCCACTATCGGGCGATCTGTCAGGGACTGGATGATGCGGGAGTGGCCTATGTGGAGAATCCCCGTTTGGTCAGGGGACTGGATTACTACAGTCGGACCGTGTTCGAATGGGTCACCGAGGCCTTGGGTGCACAGGGTACGGTGTGTGCCGGTGGGCGATACGATGGCCTGGTGAAACAGCTGGGAGGCCGAGAGACTCCGGCGGTGGGCTTTGCGATGGGGCTGGAGCGGCTGATCGCCCTGCTGGAAGAGAGTGATGTGATGGAACGTCTGCCGGTTCCTGACGTCTATCTGGTGACCCTGGGGCAAGCCCCTGAAAGGGAAGGTGTCAAACTGGCGGAACAGTTACGGGATCGGTTGCCGGCGCTGCGGCTGATCAGCCATTGCGGTGGCGGCGGTTTCAAGAGCCAACTGAAAAAGGCGGATAAGAGCCAGGCCCGCTTTGCCCTGATCCTGGGTGAGGATGAGTTGCACAAGCATGAGATCATTCTGAAGCCTTTGCGCGGGGGTGAGCAGCGCCAGATTGGTCTATCGGAACTTGAGTCGACGCTTGCTGAGTTGCTTGTCGGCTAGCCATCGAGATCGAAATTTAATCGTGAATCAAATGACTTTAATGGGTTAGAGCATTATGAGTACATATCAGACCGAAGAAGAACAGGTCGAGGCCATAAAACGCTGGTGGAAAGAGAACGGCACCTCAGTAATCGCCGGTCTGGTGATCGGACTGGGGGGTGTGTTCGGTTGGCAGGCCTGGGGTAACCATCAGGATCGTGTCGGTGCCGAGGCCTCTACGGCGTTCAGTCAACTGGTTGGCGCGGTACAGCGCGGTGACAATCAGTCTGCAAGCAAGCAGGCCGAACTGATCAAGCAGAATTATGAAGGCAGCAGCTACGCTACCTTTGCCGCCCTTTCGGAGGTTCGTCTGCATATGGAGGCGGGAGAGCGCGACTTGGCGAAGCAAAAGCTGACAGGAATTATCCAACAGAGCAAGGTGCCTGCACTGACTCAGATGGCGCAACTCAATCTTGCCAGAATCCTGCTGGATGAGGGTGATCTGGCCGGCGCAGAGCAGCAGGCCAGCGTAACCAGCGGTAGTTTCGCCGGTGAATTCGCTGTGGTTCGCGGTGATATCGCCCATGCCAAAGGGGATCTTGAAGCGGCCGCCGCCGCTTATACCGAGGCGATGAGCCAAGAGGTCAATGATCGCTCACTGCTGCAGATGAAGCTGGACGATCTGGCCGTTGCCAATCCCTGAAATGGTCATGCATCGTGTTCTGATCTGGCTGCCTTTGCTGCTACTGACCGGTTGCAGCCTTTTTACCGGTACCGACAATACGGATCCTCCTGCCGAGCTGGTCGAGCTGGAGCAGGAGCTGCGCATCGAAACCCTTTGGGATGAGGATTTTGAAGGGGGCGATGGGGCGCAACTCAAACTGCCGCCCGCCTACCAGTATGGGGTGATCTATCTTGCCGAGCCTTCCGGTGAAGTCTATGCCCTGGACGCCAAGAGTGGTGACGAGCTCTGGTCGGTGGATACCGAGAGCCCGCTGAGTGGTGGCCCTGGTCTGGCGGAGGGGCTGCTGGCGTTAGGCACCATGGAAGCGGAGCTGATCGTGCTCGATAGCGAAGCGGGTGAGCTACGCTGGCGCAAACGGGTTGGTAGTGAGGTGCTGTCGGTTCCTGCCATCGGCGGTGGTTCTGTGGTCTGCAGAACCGGTGATGGAGGCGTAGCCGCTTTCGCCATCGACAGTGGTGAACGCCGCTGGCTCTACGATCGCAGCGTACCGGTGTTATCCCTGCGTGGTGATAGCTCTCCGGTGATCAGTGACTCACTGGTGGTTTCCGGGTTTGCCGGCGGCAAGCTGATCGGTCTGACCCTGGATGCCGGTCTGGTGGCCTGGGAGGCCTCGATCTCCGCCCCCAAGGGGCGTACTGAACTGGAGCGGGTGGTCGATATCGATTCCGATCCAAAGCTGGTGGAAGGTACCGCCTATGTGGCGGCTTTTCAGGGCGAAGTCGCTGCCGTCTCCGAATCGAGCGGTGTGGTGTTGTGGCGTCGGGAGATCTCCTCCCATGCCGGTCTGGATGCCTCCTGGCGACAGCTGTTCGTCACCGATGACGAGGATCATATCTGGTCGCTGGATGCCACCAATGGGGCCACCCTCTGGCAGCAAAAAGCGATGCATGCCCGACGCCTGACCGCCCCGGCGATGGTGGGTGACTATCTGGTGGTCGGTGATCTGGATGGTTATGTTCATTGGCTCTCCCAGGAAGATGGACATCAGATGGCGCGGATCAAAGTGGGTAGCGATGCGATACGCTACCAGCCTCTGGTGATCGATGATCGGGTCTATGTACTGGATGAGGGGGGAACCCTGACCGCACTGAAGGCCCACCCCTTGGATGCCGAGACACTCTGATGTTACCGGTGATTGCACTGGTTGGGCGCCCCAATGTGGGCAAATCCACCCTCTTCAACCGATTGACTCGAAGCCGCGATGCACTGGTTGCCGACCAGCCCGGGTTGACCCGCGACCGCAAGTACGGCACCGGAAAGCTGGGTAAGCATCCCTATGTGGTGGTGGATACCGGGGGGATCAGCGGCGATCAGTTGGGTATCGACCAACTGATGGAGCAGCAAGTGCATCAGGCGATCGGTGAAGCGGACCATATCCTGTTCCTGCTGGATGGCCGCGAGGGGTGTACCGGCGGGGATGAGATCATCGCCCAGCAACTGCGCAAGACCGGCAAGCCCGTTACCGTCGCGGTGAATAAAAGCGAGGGGCTGGATGAGAGTCTGGTTGCCAGTGATTTCTATCGCCTGGGACTGGGTGATCCGATCGCCATTGCAGCCGTTCACGGACGAGGGGTTCGCACCCTGATCGACGGCATACTGGCTCAGTTTCCGCTGCCGGAAGAGGTGGGGGCCGATGAGGAGAAGGGGGTTCAGATCGCTGTGGTGGGTCGCCCCAACGTCGGTAAGTCGACCCTGGTCAATCGTCTGCTGGGTGAAGAGCGGGTGGTGGCCTATGATCAGCCCGGTACCACCCGGGACAGCATCTATATTCCGATCACCCGCAATGACAAACGCTACACCCTGATCGATACCGCCGGTGTGAGACGCCGTGCCCGGATCAAGGAAGCGATTGAAAAATTCAGTATCATCAAGACACTGCAATCGATGCAGGAGGCCAATGTGGTACTGCTGGTACTGGATGCCCAGCAGGAGATCGGTGAGCAGGATGCCACTCTGGCCGGTCATGTGTTGGAGAGCGGCCGTGCCCTGATCCTGGTGATCAACAAATGGGACGGCCTGTCACAGGATCAGCGGGAGTGGATCAAAACCGAGATTGAGCGCAAACTGCCGTTTCTCAGTTTCGCCCGGCACCACTATATCTCTGCCCTGCACGGTTCCGGGGTCGGCGATCTGTTCAGCCTGGTGGATCAGGTCTACAAGAGCGCGATGCGGGATCTGGCCACCCCTGAATTGACCCGCATTCTGGAAGCCCTGGTGGAGGAGCATCAACCGCCACTGGTGCACGGTCGGCGGATCAAGCTCCGCTACGCCCATCAGGGGGGGAAGAACCCGCCGCTGATCGTGATTCACGGTAATCAGACCGAAAAGGTTCCGGACGGTTACAAACGTTATCTGATCTCACGCTTCCGCTCGGTACTCAAACTCAGGGGTACACCGATCCGCATTGAATTTCGTTCCGGTGACAATCCTTATCAGGGCAAGCAGAACAAACTCACCAAGCGCCAGATACAAAAGCGCCAGCGACTGAAGAAGTTTGTTTCACGCAAACGCTGAGGAGTCTGCGGATGACCCACTCCTCACTCGATCCGACCAGAGTCACCACACTGCTCAAGCAGGCCGGTATCGAGCGTCTTGCCCCGGCCCAGCAGCAATTTATCGAACACCAGGCGAAGCAACACCGCTTCACCCAGCAGGAGCTGAGACAGCTGTGCGACATGGCCGCCGATCTGGCGATGTGGGGGGAGGGTGAACTGGCTCACTATTGGGCAGCCGAGTTGCCCGCCGAGCTGGCCCCAAAGCAGCGGCGCAAGTTGTTGCTGGATCATCTGCGCGAGGCGTGGCAGGCGTTGCGCGAGAAGCCCAACCACTACCCAACTATTCCGCTCACGCCACCCCGGGCGGAACAGCGGATCCGCCGGGGCGAAGTTGAGAAGCAGAAACTGGGACTGGGACCCTGTCCGGTGGCATCCCCCCGCACCCGCTGTTGCAATCTGCTGACGCTGGATGCGGTGGAGAACTGTGGCTTCGATTGCAGTTACTGCAGCATTCAGTCTTTCTATCATGGCGATGAAGTACGCTTCGATAGCCGTTTTCCGGAAAAACTGGCGCAACTCGAGATCGATCCGGATCGTTTCTACCACATCGGTACCGGACAATCCTCCGACTCCTTAATGTGGGGCAATCAGGGCGGCATACTCGATGCCGTGCTGGAGTTCGCCTGGCAACACCCGAATGTGATTCTGGAGCTGAAGAGCAAATCGAAAAATATCCAGCATCTGCTGAAGCGGGATCTGCCGAGCAATCTGCTCTGTACCTGGTCACTCAATACACCAACCCTGATCGCCCATGAGGAGCATTTGACCGCATCCCTGGATGAGCGCCTGAATTGCGCGCGGCAGATTGCCGATCGTGGGACGCTGATCGGTTTCCATCTCCATCCGATGATTCACTACGACAACTGGCAAGACGATTACGGGGCGCTCTTTCAGCGCCTGTTGGATGAATTCACCGCCGATGAGGTGGTGCTGCTCTCCCTGGGTACCCTGACCTATATCAAACCGGTGATCAAAAAGCTGCGTGCCCGCAAAGGTTTTCAGAGCAAGATATTGCAGATGCCCTGGGTGGAGAGCGACGGCAAGCTCTCCTACCCGAAAGTCACCAAGCAGGAGATGTTCTCTTTTGCCTATCAGTCGTTACAGCCCTGGCATGAACAGGTGTTTTTCTATCTCTGCATGGAAAATCACGATCTGTGGCAACCGGTATTCGGTTATGAGTATCCCACCAACCAAGCCTTTGAAGCGGCGATGAAATCAGCCTATCTGGGGAAGATTAACAAGTTGCAAAAAAGGAGTCAGTCATGAGCCAGCAACTGATGGTTGGTTTGAGTTTTGTTCTCTATCTCCTGGTGGTGCTGGGGATTGGCGTGGTGGCCTGGCGACGCACCCGCAATCTGTCCGATTTCGTACTCGGTGGCCGGCGTCTGGGCAGTTGGGTTGCCGCATTAAGCGCCAGCGCTTCGGATATGAGCGGTTGGCTTCTGCTGGGTCTGCCCGGCTATGCCTACCTGGCAGGTCTCGAAGCAGTCTGGATTGCCCTGGGTTTGTTGCTGGGAACCTGGCTCAACTGGCGGCTGGTGGCTGCCAGACTACGACGTGCCTCTGAAGAGGCGGGCAATGCCCTGACCCTGCCGGAGTATCTCTCAAACCGGTTTGAGGATAACAGCGGTTTAATCCGAGTGGTCTCGTCGATCTTTGTCTTACTCTTCTTTCTTTTCTATACCAGCTCCGGACTGGTGGCCGGCGGCAAACTGTTCGAAGCGGTGTTCGGTCTCCCCTATCTCTGGGCTGTGGCGAGTGGGGTGCTGGTGATCATTCTCTACACCGCCTTCGGCGGCTTTCTGGCGGTCTCCTGGACCGATCTGTTTCAAGGCCTGCTGATGCTGATTGCCTTGGTCGCCATCCCCATGTTTGCGCTGCAGGTGTTTGGCGGCGTGGATCAGATGAGCGACAGGATTGCCCAGCAGAATCCGGCGCTGCTCGATCCCTTCACCAACAGCCAGGGTGAGCCTCTGGGATTGATTGCAATCATCTCCTTGATGGCCTGGGGACTGGGTTATTTCGGTCAGCCACATATCCTGGCCAGATTCAAAGCAATCCAGCAGGTCGGCTTTGTGCCGAGGGCCAGACGCATCGCGGTCAGTTGGGTGTTTATCACCCTGGGAGCCGCCTGTCTGGTTGGGCTGGCCGGTATCCCGATCTTTGAGACGCCACTTGAGGATGCGGAAAAGGTCTTTATCCGTCTGGTCGATATGATGTTTCACCCGCTGCTGGCGGGGATCTGTCTGGCCGCCATTCTCGCTGCCATCATGAGTACCGCAGACTCCCAGCTATTGGTTTCATCCAGCACCTTTACCGGTGATCTCTATCGACTTATACGTAAACAGGCCACAGAGACTGAGCTGGTCATCGTCGGACGCCTGGCGGTGGTCTCGATCGCGCTCATCGCTTTTCTGCTGGCGTTGGACAGAGAGAGCAAAGTGCTCGATCTGGTGGCCTATGCCTGGGCCGGTTTCGGCGCCGCATTCGGACCGGCCGTTCTGCTCTCCCTCTACTGGCGCGGTATGAACCGTTGGGGGGCGTTGGCCGGTATCATTACGGGTGGGCTGACCGTGGTGGTATGGAAACCCATGACCGGTGGTCTGTTCGATCTGTATGAGATTGTGCCCGGTTTTATCCTGTCACTCTTGATGATTCTGATCGTAAGTCGAACCACGGCTGATCGCAGCCGCACTTCCGATTAGAGGCTGCTGAATGAACGCCAGGCAGGCTTGCAGGCAGCTCTGATCCCTGAGGATCTTCTTGTGTCCCAATCCACTGGTGGTGTGCAGCTTGGCCTGCCCGGCAACTGCGATCAGATTTTCAGCATGTTGGTAGGGGACTTCGAGATCCTCCCTGTCATGCAATAAAAGAATCTCGTGTTCGATGGATTGAATGGTCTTCAATGGTGACAGATCACGCCATTGCCAGGTTTCGCCAAGCTGATTTGCATAACGACGCTGGGCTTCGTCACGCATTGCGCCAATAACCTGATGATTCATGGCGAAGGCCTCGCCGAACTGATCGGTTACCCAGTAGATATCATCAAAGCAGCTGAACAGAATCAATTTTTCAGCTTCAAGCTGAAAACGGTTCATCGCCAGCAGTACAATACCCGAACCGAAAGAGTGGCCGACAATCGCTTTGAGTGGACCGAGTGACTCGGCTATGGCTACCAGAGTGGTGGTCACCTCCAGCATATTGGTGCGTTTGCCACTGGACTGGCCATGGGCCGGGGCATCAAAGGCAACCGCCTGGTAACCCGCATCAACCAAGAACTCGACCAAGGCATGGAAGTGACCGGCTCTACCACCCCAGCCGTGGCTGAACAGAATCGGTTCACCTTCGCCCCACCGATAGACAGCGATACGCTGACCATTGATCTGCTGAAACTGAACATTACCGCTCTGTTCGGCAAGCCTCTCCTGTCGAGGTGAGGGAAACTTGGGTGGTATCATGAACAGCCCGAGTGCCAGCTTTCCTGCCAGTTTTGGAGCAAGACTTCCGAGCAGCCTGAATAGGGTTCGGGCCGTGGCGAAAAACAGCCGTATGCTGAGCGGATATTTATGACTCTTGAACGGATTACCCGCTGACTTGTGGTTCATTAAAGCCTCTCTCCCATCTGCCGGATCCCGGCAAAGTGAAGTGAACCAATGAGAAAACTGATGATTGAAGAGACGATCAGAAAGTTATCCACCAATTCGGGAGAGATCAGTATCATCGGCAACAGGCCGGCACCCCGTATCAGATAGATCAGGGTGATCACGATCAAAATCGGTTTCAGCCAGGGCAGACGGCGTAACACTCCGGCGGCTGAAAAGGCATACAGGGCCCAGCTGAAGAACACCAGTGCGATACCCAGGGTGATTAACCCCGGATAGATTGAGCCTTGTGATGAGAGTTGTACGATGGTGTCACCGGCGCCAAAGAATCGATACCACTCGGTGCCTCCGATGATGATCAGCAGGTGCAGTAGGGCGGTGATCAGACTGCAGAGTCCTGCAGTCATCAGTGTTTTGTTCAGATTAGCCATGGGTGCTCCATATCCACTTCGGCCTCCATGCGTTCGAATATCTGATAGAGACCAAACAAGGTGCGATCGAAATAGATGAATTCGTTGGCGATATTGTCGATTTTCTTTATTTGGCTAAGTTGCCTGAAGGTCTCCATACCCTCTTTCATATAGGCAGAGTTTCGCTTTGAGAAATCGAATCTACCGGCTTTGAACGGTTTAGTTAACCAGTCACCGAAAGGTTTCAGCAGATCGTCATAAAAACGTTGCTGTTGGCTGGTGCTGAGATCTTCAACAATCATGCCCAGCTTTTTGTAGTAGTAGAGAACGGCACTGGCGTCCTGCTCCAGATAAGCATTCAGAAGTTGCGGCATCAGAGCGACGAATTTCGCAGAAAAGTGTCTGACGCAGCCGAAGTCGATCAGGCCCAGGGTACCATCCTCTGCGAACAGATAGTTGCCGGGATTAGGATCGGCATGGAGTGCATTCAATCCATAGAACGAGTTGACGAAGAGGTCGTAGAGGATCTGCGCGAAATGGTTACGCTCCGCCTGACTGGGATTGCGGCAAAGCCATTGATCCAAATGCTCTCCGGATACTCGGGTGGTGGTTATTATCCGTTTGGTGGAGTAGTCGCGGCGAACCTCGGGTATCTTGATCTGGTCGAGTTGTAATGCGCTGCTGAACCACTCGGTATGCTCCGCCTCCTGGTGGTAATTCACCTCCTCCTGGAGTCGTTGGTCGATCTCATCCAGTGAGGATAGCAGCAGCTCTGCGTGGGCTGTCCGTTTGACCAACATCCGCATGATCTGCAGATCACTGTTTATGGTGATATCGATACCCGGATACTGAAGCTTAACCGCCAGTTCTTCGCCTTCGGCACTCCTCGCCCGGTGGACTTGACCGAGGCTTGCCGCCGCAAAGGCCTGGGATTCGAAGGCGGCAAAAATTTGCTCAGGCGGCCTGTTGAACTCCTGCAGAAACAGCTTTCTGATCAGTGGTCGTCCCAATGGTGTTACCTGATGGCAGGAGCGCGCCAACTGCTTACGCATCGGCTGCGGTAGCAAGTGGCTATCTAGACTCAGCATCTGTGCCAACTTGAGCGCTGTGCCTCTGAGCTGGGAGAGGGCGTTAAAGACAATCTCTGCTGTCTGCTCATCGAGCTGACTCTTTTCTTCGATACAGCTCTCACTATTCATGAAAGGTCGACGCGCGATGTGAGATAGATGTTTACTGCCGGCCTTGATCATTGCACCGCCCGCCAGACGGGAGCGGGCCAACTTCCCTGTCGGTACTGATTTAGTCATTGTGATTGGCCATAAACTGCCGCTTGGCTTTTTTCCAGGGGCGTGTGAACTCACCGAAGCGGCTCAGGGTTTGGCCGATGTGGGTACGAAACAGAAAAGAGACCAGTTCCATGGTTTTACCGATCACACCGGTTTGCAGGACAATGGCGAACAGCTCGACACTTTGGTCAACCAGACGGGTGGTATTGGCAAATCCCTCTGAGTCATCACGCAACCAGTATGCGAGTACAGCGGTTGTGTAGTCCCAATAGAGTGGTGCGAGCAGGGATTGGTATGGCTGCTCCGGTATCTCGCCGGCCTCAACCGCGTTATCGATGATCTCATCCACCATCAGGTTGAATAGCCGACGGGTTTCGGCCAGGTTCACCAGACTGGCAGCGGGTGAGTAGAAGGTCGTATCAAACACTTCCCCAAGAAACTCCCGGTCAGGCAGCCACAGAGTCAACTCTGTTTCGATCAGCTGATGCAGTTGCTCCTGCAGTGTGTACTGGTCGAAGCCGTCGAGCTCACGCAACGCCTGGGCCACCTCTTGCTGTCGATTTTCGCAATAACCGTAGAGGAGTTTTTCCTTGCTCGGAAAATAGTTGTAGATCGTAGCGTCACCCACTTCGGCGCGACGGGCTATTTCACGCATCGATGCGGCTTTAAATCCCCGTTCTGCAATCACTTCCGAAGCGGCAACCAGGATTTTGCTTCGGGTGGCCGCCTTCTCCTGTTTGCTGATTTTCATGATTACCTCTTAAAGTGAAAATACACTTAAATAAAACTAATATAATTGCGATTATAGTATAGTAATTTTTTTTATCAAATAATGATAAGTTTCGATCTCCTGCTATTCTTAATACGTGTTATAAAATGCACTCATCATTCTTCCACCGTGTGCGATAGATCACTGTGTGAAGATAAAAAATGGTGTGATATTGCTCTGACCCTTGTTTGATAGGGAAGGTCGAAGTTCTTAAATCAGTAAAACACAATGAACGTGTTGAAATGGGAGACAACATGGGAAGACGGGGAGAACACAGCAAGTCAGAAATCGAGAATATGGCGCTCGTGGCAGCTGAAGAATTAATAGAAACCCAGGGCTATGAGGGATTATCGGCTCGCAAGGTAGCTTCTGCCATCGGCTATACAGTCGGAAGCCTCTATTTCGTTTTTAAAAATCTGGATGAACTGGTGCAGAGGGTGAACGGTAGAACTCTGGATCAGCTCTATATGGTGCTCAGTGAGCGATTGACCGAATGTCGGCATCCACAGGATTGCCTCTATACATTGGGATCAGCCTATCTCGACTTTGCTTCAAAGCATGCCCATCGCTGGCGTATGGTGTTTGAACACCAGCCCCAGACAGAAGGGTTGTTGATGGAGATCCATGAAGACAAGTTGGATCGTCTTTATGAACTGGTTGAACGTCAAATTGCCGCACTGACCATGAACAATATGCCGCAAAACGAGATAGCACTGGCTGCCAGAGCTATTTGGAACGGCATACATGGCATCGCAATCATGCGTACCACCAACCAGCTCCAGGCCTCAGGTCAGGGTTCTGTAGCACCGCTCGTTGAGCACCTGATAGAACGCTATCTGGCTGGTCTTACGGCACTCCAGACAACGGATTCAGCGATTCAGCATAAAGAAGTTATCTGACCCCGCCCAAAGCGGATAGAGAGACTTTCTGCAGCTAAATTCGTCAGGTTCCAGCACGCCTTCAGCAATCTGAAGGCGTGAGTTTCTTCGTGCGTGGGCCAAAACCCAGGAAAATGCTTGGTATCTTGGCTCGATTTTCGTGTAGAATCCTCCGCCATGAATATTTCAGTAATTTTGACGGGCCAAACTTATGCGTCCGCTTGCAGGAGTAACTGACGATGTCTGAATTGACACAAGATGCTGTGAAAGAGGCAATCAAAGGCTATATCGAGCCAAATCTGGAGAAGGATTTGGTCACAGCCAAGGCGGTAAAGGGTGTGGAACTGGATGGTGGTAGCGTAAAAGTTGCCATTGAGTTGGGTTTTCCCGCCAAAGGTTGCCACGGTGATATCGAATCGGCGGTCACTGAGCAGGTAAAAACGGTTTCCGGTGTCGAATCGGTTGAGGTGTCCATTACTACCAAGGTAGTCGCCCATTCGGTGCAAAAGGCGCTGAAACCGATCGACAACATCAAAAATATTATCGCGGTCGCTTCCGGTAAAGGGGGCGTGGGAAAATCCACAACCGCGGTCAATATCGCCCTAGCCCTGGCGGAAGAGGGCGCTAAAGTCGGGGTTCTGGATGCGGATATCTATGGCCCCTCACAGCCGCGCATGTTGGGAATCAGCGGTAAGCCCGATTCTAAGGACGGCAAGAGCCTCGAGCCGATGGAAGGCTATGGTCTGCAGGCCATGTCGATCGGTTTCCTGATCGATGAAGAGACCCCGATGATCTGGCGCGGCCCGATGGTCACCCAGGCCTTGGAACAGTTGCTGAACGACACCAACTGGGACAGTCTGGACTATTTGGTGGTCGATCTGCCGCCAGGTACCGGTGATACCCAGCTGACTTTGGCGCAGAAGGTGCCGGTCTCCGGAGCGGTCATCGTCACCACGCCTCAGGATATCGCGCTGCTGGATGCCCGCAAAGGTCTCAAGATGTTCGAGAAGGTTGAGGTGCCTGTATTGGGTATTGTGGAGAATATGAGCACCCATATCTGTTCCAAGTGTGGTCATGAAGAACACATCTTCGGTGAAGGAGGTGGTTCCTCCATGGCGGACCAGTACCATGTGGATCTGCTTGGTGCTCTGCCACTGGATATCCGCATCCGGGAAGAGACCGACGGTGGTAAACCGACCGTGGTTGCCGAGCCGGAGGCGCGAATCTCCCAGATCTACCGGGAGATCGCCCGTAAGACGGCGGCCAAACTCTCCCTGCAGGCCAAGGACTATGCGGCGAAATTCCCCAACATCGTGATCCAGAACAACTGATCACGATCGATCCAGACCCTCCCCGCTAACCATAGGTTGTGGGGAGGGTTGAGATCTGTTCACCCGGACAGCTCAACCTGAAAAAACCATTTGCGTTTATTACGCGTTCATTTGCGGACTTCTTTAACTTCTGAATAGCCATTGAGGGCGAGCGCCGGAAACCGGTTTTACTCGAATACCGACTCGGTGATCTTCTGCACCTTAATTTAAGTCAAACATGGTTTTGGCAGAGATGGTGATACGTACAACACTACCTCGCAGGGCATCTTTTTAAAGACTAATCTCGAAAGTGAGCAACAGGCGCACCTTTCACGAGCGGAAGGTAAACAATCTGACTGTGGCTACTGAACCTGCTCCCCCGTTTGAGAGCATTTTTGTGTGCTGAGTAACGTCTTCAACTCCCGAATCTCTTCACGTAACGCTTTCACTTCAATATGAAGGTTCGCTTCGATGTGCTCTTCGGTCTGGTGGAGTGCCGCCACGGTTTCCTGGTGCTCGGCTTCGCTGTAGCTCTGCATGGCGTTGACGATGATGGCGATAAACAGATTCAACATGGTAAAGGTGGCGACCAGGATGAATGGAATGAAGAAAGCCCAGGCATAGGGAAAGGCTTCCATCACAGGCCGCACAATGCCCATGGACCAGCTCTCCAGGGTCATGATCTGGAATAGGGTATAGAGTGAGCGGCCGATCGTACCGAACCACTCCGGGTGAGTGGCGGCAAACAGGTTGGTGGCGATGACCGCAAAGACGTAGTAGATGATCAACAATACCAAGGCGATGGATCCCAACCCCGGAATCGCGGCCAACAGGGCACCTACCACCCGTCGCATGGATGGGACCATGGTCAGCAGACGCAGTACACGCAATACCCGCAGAGCACGCAATACGGCAAAAGGACCGGACGCCGGTATCAAGGCGATGGCAACCACGCTAAAGTCGAACAGGCTCCAGGGATCGCGCCAGAACTGGAGTCTGTGCACATAGATGCGGATGGCGATTTCGATGACGAATACCGTCAGGATCGCTCGGTCCAACAAAGTAATGATTCCGCCCGCCGACGCCATGATCGCGTCTGATGTTTCAACTCCTAGCAAAACGGCGTTGAGCAGGATCAGAGCGATAACGCCTCGCTGTACACTGGTCCGTTCAATCCAGTCGTGTAATTTGTGCCGCAAGGCGGGTTCTCCTGCCAGGGTATCGCTCATCCGGCATCTTCTGCGATTTGCACGGGTTTGCTGCCGAGACGATAGAGCCACAAATAGCCGAGTGTGCCCGCAATGAGCGATGCGCTTAGGATTCCGAGTTTGGCCTGAAGAATCATCTCCGGCTGATTGGTGTAGGCCAGTTCCGCGATAAAGATCGACATCGTAAATCCGATGCCGGCAAGCAGCGCCGCTCCCCCGATATGGCCCATATGCACGCCCCTGGGTAGAGTAGCCCAGCCGAGACGGACAACCAGCCAGGCGATACCGGCAATACCGATGAACTTACCTAGCAGCAGCCCCATCGAGACACCCATAGTTACCGGGTGGCTCAAGGCTGCCCCAAGATTGGTGAAATCGATCGCCACACCGGCGTTGAACAGGGCGAAAAGCGGTAGTACCAAAAAGGCCACCGGTAAGTGCATGGAGTGCTCCAGCCGCTGTAGCGGTGTTTCAACGCCATGAATACCGTTTTCCAGGGTTTGGACTACGGCGCTCAACTGTTGGTTTCTGAGTATGCTCTCTCCGGGTCTGTGACTGTTGTCGAAACGGTCGAGCATTTCTCGCATGCGTCGGCTGAAAGCGCTTGGCTCATAGCGCGGCAGCGCCGGTATGGTAAAAGCTGTGATAACACCGGCAAGCGTGGCATGGACCCCGGATTTCAGTAATGCGAGCCATAGCAGGATGCCGATAGCAAAATAGATGAAGGGGCGTCTCAACCCGACCATGTTCATCAATATCAGTATTCCGGTCAGGACTGCGCCTGCGACCAGAAACTGCCAGATCAGCTGTTCTGTGTAGAACAGCGCAATCACAATTACCGCCCCCAGGTCGTCCACAATCGCCAGGGCGACGAGAAAGGTGATCAATGATTTGGGTACCCGGCTGGCCAATAGGGCGATGACACCAAGCGCAAAGGCGATGTCAGTAGCCATAGGAATGCCCCAGCCGCGTAGGGCATCGCCTGCCGGGCTGATAGCGGTAAAGACGAGAGCAGGTATCGCCATGCCGCCGATCGCTGCAAAGATGGGCAGCGCGGCCTGGCGTGGATTGGCCAGTTCACCAACCAGCAATTCCCGTTTCAGTTCGAGCCCCACTACGAAGAAGAACAGCGTCATCAGTCCATCGTTGATCCAATGGTGGAGACTCTTCTCCAATTTCCAGCCGCCGAATGAGAAGCCGACCGGTACATGTAACAGATGCTGATAGTGGATAGCTAATGCACTATTGGCCAATATCAGTGCCAGAAGTGCTGTCGCCATCAGGATCAGTCCACTGGTAGTCTCCTGTTTAACGAACTGTTCAAACGGGGTAAGGATCCGATTGAACCCACTTTCCCATGGTGCACGGATCAATCGCTCCTGGTCGTGGACAAACTTTTCCACCCCTTTACCACCCATAACAACTTCACCTACTGTTCAAATTGGTCATTGCATGGCATGTCGCTCCGGTTGCCGGAGATCCGCCATTTCGTATTACCAACAATTATACCGTTAGAGTTCTGTCTCGTTCTCCCGGCGGGAGAACGACCCACTAGATGTGTAATTTTGATGCTTTAACTAATTTTTATCAAAAATCTGTTCGGAACAATTGGTTCGATCGATCTCAGAAGTGTGCCGGGTGGCGGCGATCTTGGAGAAACCTTAGGTAATCCCCGCCGAGCACGGCCCTATCCTGAGCATTTTCACGCCTCATCGTTCATGAAGCCCAGTAGGTGCAATAGGCTGGTGAACAGATTGAAGATGGCGACGAACAAGGTGACCGTGGCCATGATGTAGTTTGTTTCACCCCCGTGGACGATATTGCTGGTTTCGTACAGAATCAGGCCGGCCATGAGCAGAATGAACATGGTCGAAACCGCGAGCGAGAGACCGGGTATCTCAAGGAAAATCGCACCAAGGCCGGCGAGAAAGGCAACCAAAATGCCTACAACCAGAAAACTCCCCATGAAGCTGAAGTCTTTCCGTGTGGTGAGCGCGTAACCGGATAGACCGAGAAACAGGGTGCCGGTGGCCGCCATTGCGGTCATCACGATCTGTCCGCCGTTCGGTACGGCCAGATAGGCATTGAGTATCGGTCCCAGTGTGTAACCCATGAAACCTGTCAGGGCGAATACGAAGGCGAGCCCCCATGCGCTGTTGCGAAACTTAGACGTGGCGAAAAGCAGGCCGAAATAGCCGCCAAGAGTTAACAACAGTCCCGGATGAGGTAGGTTCAGAGCCATGGAAACAGCGGCGGTCAGCGCGCTGAAAAGCAGTGTCATGGAGAGTAACAGGTAGGTATTTCTGACTACCCTGTTGGTGGTGAGTACCGCGGATTGGCTGCGGTTCGCATTGAGTGATGGCATGGTATCCATGATTGATTGTCTCTCTCTGGCTGGTTGTCGGGGCTATTTAATTTGCGTTCGCAACTTGCGGACGGTTCTGTTTGAGCAGGGTTTTCTGACGATCTATCTTTCTTAGCAGGGTGCGTCCGGCACGATCGGTCGCCCGGTCTATAGCGATGTAGAGGTCTGTTTCGATATCCTCGATCACCACATCGGGCAGACCGGCCACAACAACATGGAGTTGACAGCGTTTGTCCGCCCCGCCACGGGGGCCATTGATATCTGACAGACGCATGACCACCCGCTGAATATAGTCATCACAACACATTAGGGCGAAATTCATCCGGCGTTCGGCATGATTGCGTAGTGCCTTGGTTAGAGGGAAATCCCGAGCTTGTATGTCAATCTGCATGATTCACTCCGTTGTTCAGGTTGTTGTCGCTTTACGATTCGGATAATACGGCTAGTTAAATTTCAATTAAAATCGATAATACTTGATGTATATTTCGAATAATTCGAAGTCAGGAGGATGGCCGTGATCAACTACAAGCATCTGCACTATTTCTGGACAGTGGCCAGGGAGGGCGGCATCACCCGGGCCAGCGAACGGCTTCATCTGACACCTCAGACCATCAGCGGCCAACTGAGTCTGCTGGAAGATCACTTCGGTACGCCGCTATTCGTCCGGGTTGGCCGCAACTTGGAATTGACTGAAACAGGACGACTGGTATTGAGCTATGCCGATGAGATCTTCTCCCTGGGCGGTGAGCTGGAAGAGGTGATACATCAGCTTCCTGAGGATCGTCCGCAACTGTTCAGGGTTGGTGTGGTGGATGTGCTGCCCAAATCTATTGCGCACAGGATCCTCCAGCCTGCACTGCATATGAGCAATGGCGTGCGCATGATCTGTCGCGAGACCAGTCTCGATACCCTCTTGGCGGAACTGGCGGTCCACCGTCTCGATCTGGTTCTTGCCGATCGTCCGATCCCCCCGACGATCAGTACTCGGGGATATAGCCACAAGCTTGGTGAGTGTGCGGTCGGTTTCTTCGCCACCGAGCCGTTGTGTGGGCAACTGAAAGGCGACTTTCCGCAATGCCTGGATGGTGCGCCACTACTGCTACCTGCTGGGGGCAATCAACTGCGCTCCGCGATCGACCGATGGCTAGATACGCAGCGAATCTATCCGCGCTTAATCGCGGAATTCGATGACAGCGCTTTAATGAAGGCCTTCGGTCAGGAGGGTGCCGGAGTATTTATCGCACCCGCAGCCATAGAAGCGGAAGTGGAGAGGCAGTATCAGGTCAAGGCGATCGGTCGGGTTGATGGGGTAAAAGAGCGTTTTTATGCCATCTCCATTGAACGCAGGATTACTCATCCGGTTGTTTCACTCCTATTGGATACTGCCAGAGAGTCTCTGTTTGCCGATGAGAAAAAATAGGCTAGTGGGCCGTTCGGTAAATTCGGTAACACCCAGTAGCAGGGCTCCCTTTGGCTCACACCACAAGCGCCATTTGCGTTTATTACGCGTTCATTTGCGGACTTCTCAAACTTATGAATAGAGGGCGAGCGCCCGAAACCTGTTTTACTCGAGTGGTGCCGGTGTGCCGCATGACTGCTGCCACTGGTTGATGATGGTGCAGAACAGCCTGGCTGTCTGTTCGGTGTCGTAGATCGCCGAATGAGCCTGGGAGCTGTCCCACTCCAGGCCCGCCGCCTTGGCCGCTTTGGCCAACACTGTCTGTCCATAGGCCATGCCGGCCAGTGAGACGGTGTCGAAGGTGCTGAATGGATGGAAGGGATTTCGCTTGATGCCACAGCGCGCGACGGCCGCATTGAGAAATCCAAGGTCGAAAAAGGCGTTGTGTCCCACCAAGATGGCTCTTTTACAGCCGCTTGCTTTGATGGCTTTGCGAATCGGCGTGAACAACTGCTTCAGACCGTCGGACTCCGCCAGGGCTTCACGAAACGGGTGATCTGGATCGATGCCATTGAACTCCAAGGCTTTTGGATCGATATTCGCCCCTTCGAACGGAGCGATATGGTGAGCGAAGGTCTCGGCGGGATGGAGCAATCCCTGGGGGTCCATAGCCAGGGTAGTGGCGGCAATTTCCAGGAGCGCATCTTGGCTGGCATCGAAACCGCCGGTCTCTACGTCGACCACAACGGGAAGATAGCCCCTGAAGCGATGTGCGATTTTACTGTTATAAATGGTGTCACTCATCGGGCCAAGGATAAAGAAAACAGATTTCTATTTCGAGATTATTTAGTTTTTTTTTCTCTAGGGTTTACAATCCCCCTGGCAACTGGTGCTGAGCGAGGTGTTTGCGCCAGATCTAAATACTTAATTGGGCCTGTTCGTCGTGCTAAAAAGGATTCCTGCGATTTTATTGATTCTGCTTTTGCTCTCGGGGTGTTCCAGCTTCCAAAGCCGGCACCCGGCAGATCCACTCGAGTCATTCAACCGAAATTCGGACCAGTTCAATCAGGACTTCGATCGAGCCGTGGCCAAACCGGTCGCTCAGGGTTATCGCTATGTGACTCCCTCGGTGATCGATCTTGGGGTGACCAATTTTTTCAGAAATCTGGCCGATATCCCATCCGCGGCAAACAATCTGCTGCAGCTGAAACCGGGGCGCGCCCTTTCGGATCTCGGGCGTGTCTGCATCAACTCCACGCTGGGTATTTTCGGTCTGTTCGATGTGGCCAGTGATATGGGAATTCCCAGTTATAAGGAGGATATGGGCCAGACTCTGGGCTATTGGGGGGTGGGAGACACACCCTATATCGTGGTTCCGTTCCTTGGGCCGAGTACTTTGCGGGATCTGTTGGGCCGGGTTGGGGATACCCTGATCAACCCGATCAGCTATCCCTCCCAGTCAGCCTATCTGGCCTTGAGTACCTTGCAGCTGGTGGATATCCGGGCCGACCTGCTGGAAGCCGGCAATGTGCTGGATGAGGCAGCCGTGGACAGATACGCCTTTCTGCGGGAGTTCTATCTGCAACAGCGGCAGACAGCGATCAAGGACGGCCCGAATCATATGGACGATGACGAGTTGTTCGACGAAAGCCTGTTTGAAGATGAAGAGCTGTTTAACGAAAACGGTGAATGATCGATTCAGCGATCATTACTCGGTGACCAGTTGCCAATGGACCGTCTGACCGGCCTTTAAGGGTACAACTCTGTCTTTGCCGAATTGATAACTTTCCGCGACCTGCCAGTCACGCTTCTGCAGTGTGATCTGCTGTGAGTTACGGGGCATAGCGTAGAAGTCAGGGCCGTGGTGGCTGGCGAATCCTTCCAGTTTATCCAGGGCATTTTCGGCTTCGAAAATTTCCGCATAGAGTTCGATGGCCGCATGGGCTGTATAACAGCCTGCACAGCCGCAGGCACACTCCTTGGCATGTTGGGGGTGCGGGGCGCTGTCGGTACCGAGAAAGAAGCGGGGATTGCCGCTGGTCGCCGCTTTGATCAATGCTTCCTGATGGGTCTCCCGTTTGAGGATGGGCAGACAGTAGTAGTGGGGTCTGATACCGCCGGCCAGCATATGGTTTCTGTTGAACATCAGGTGTTGTACAGTAATCGTTGCACCGGTGGGGCCATTGCTCTCGCGCACAAAGTCAACGGCATCGCGGGTGGTCACATGCTCGAAGACGATTGCCAGTTCTGGAAAGTCCTCTCTCAGCATGGTCATGTAGCGATCGATAAATACCCGTTCACGATCGAAGATGTCGATCTCAGGATCGGTTACCTCGGCATGCACCAGAAGCGGCATCGATTCCCGCTGCATGGTTTCCAGCACCGGATAGAGTTTGCGGATATCGGTTACTCCCGCATCGGAGTTTGTGGTGGCGCCTGCCGGGTAGAGTTTGACACCATGAACGAATCCGCTCTGTTTTGCCCTGATTATCTCGTCTGAGGTAAGACGATCGGTCATGTAGAGGGTCATCAACGGAGTAAATCCGCTGTGCTCGGGCAGGGCATTCAGGATCCGCTGACGATAGTCTGCAGCCAATAGGGTATTGGCAACCGGTGGTTTCAGGTTCGGCATGACGATCGCTCTGGCGAAACGTTCGGCGGTGTGGGCGACCACAGAGGCCATCGCTTCGTCATCACGTAAATGGAGATGCCAGTCATCAGGTTTCGTCAGGGTGATCTTCATGTTGTGCTGTCGGTGGATTACTTACTCGAATTGACCATTGTCGCATACTCATTGGGGATCATAAATCTGGGTGTGAGTGTAGACGGTAGCCACTCCTCACTCACTTCACAGTGGCAGAATTAGCTTCCTAAGCACTGTTTCCTTAGGAATTTGCTATTTAAAACAATTTAACAATTGAAATTTGTTATTTGTTAATTTAAGTAATTTCTAATATTCTATACCTCGAAAGCTGCGCAGTATCTGCTTTCTCAACAAAATTCGAAGACGACATTCTATCTTGAGGAGAGTGAAATGAAAAAGACCGTTCAAGCTGCTGCCGCTGCTGCACTTATCGTTGCTTCCGCTTCTGCATCTGCATGGTGGGGTGGCCCTGGTTACAACCGTGGATGGGGTAACGATGGTTGGGGCGACGGCTGGGGTGATGGCTCCGGTGACTTCAGCTTCGGAATGAGTGGTAGCGCTCGTGGTTCTGGTTATGGTCGTGGCAACAACTACTACCGTGATTACTATGGCTATGGTCCTTACGGCTATGGCGCACCTTACGGTTATGGTTATGCCCCTTACGGCTATCCTCCAGTTGCACCGGCAGCTCCAGCTGCACCTGCAGCGCCTGCCGCTCCTGCTAAATAAGCAGTTTATATAAAAGGATCTATATGCACAGGGACGTGCCTAGATAGACATGCGTAGTTTTCAAAACACAGATTTTTTGGGTACTTTACAATGAAAAAGATTTCAATCATTGCCGCTGCGATTGCCTTGGCAGCCAGCTCCGCAACTGTTAACGCCTGGTGGGGTGACAGCTGGAGTGACGACTTTTTTGGTGATGGCTTCGGCGCCGGAGACTTCGACTTCTCATTCAACATGCGTGCTCGTGGTAACGGCTACGGCCGTGGTTATGGCCGTGGTTACGGTTATGATCACCCTTACTACTACGGTTATGCCCCTCACTATGCACCTGCTCTGACCGAAGAGCAGCAGAGCGCCATGGCTGAGCAGCAGAAAGCATTTGCCGAGCAGCAGAAAGCTTTCGCCGAGCAGCAGCAGAAGGCATTCGAGCAGGCTGTCGCCGCCCAGCGTCAGTATGCCGAGCAGTTCAGCAACGCGGATCCTTTCGCCGCTATGGAAGCTGACATGAAAGCCAGACAGGAACAGCAAGAGACTTACCGCAAAGAGATGATGGCCCGTTTCGAGCAGATGGCTCCGAATCGTCCTGAAATGCCGGAAGCGGTCGCCAAGCGCATGGAAGAGTCCAAAGCCCGTCGCGACGAAATGGTTAAAGAGATGGAAGCCCGTCGTGCTGAAGCTATGAAGCAGATGGAAGAGCGTCGTAAGGTTGCCATGGAGCGCAAGCCTTTCGAAATGCCTTCAATCGAGACTCGCAAAGAGATCTGATTTAGATAAGATCCATTGCAGAAAGGGCGCATCCAGAGCAATCTGGATGCGCCTTTTTTTATGTTTGCAGAGTTTTTTCAGGCATTTTCTTTAGGCTTGAACAAAATCCTGCACAAATCCTAATTCAATTGTAAAAACAGTGGATTAGGTCATCAAAAATAACTATCAGATAACGCTGAAATCCTTCCCATCTTGCTGTATATTACAGGAATCAATCCAAATTATTGGTAATCCAAATAATTTTCATTCTTACTCTGACGAATTGCTCCGGCAGAGTGAATGGAAATGCGTCAGCTTAATCCCTGACGCCAAACTGAACAGCTAGAGAATAACAATGCCAAGTAGACCAGATATCGACCCCATTGAGACACAGGAGTGGCTGGATGCCCTGGAGGCCGTACTCGAGAACGAAGGGGTGGAGCGTGCCCATTTTTTGATCGAACGCTTGGTTGACAAGGCCCGCCGCTCGGGAGCTCATCTGCCATTCAGCGCCAACACCGCCTATGTCAATACCATTCCGGTAACCAAACAGCAGCGTTTTCCAGGCGACCGGGCGATGGAGCGGCGTATTCGCTCTTTCATTCGCTGGAATGCCATGGCGATGGTAGTCCAGGCAAACCGGATCTCCACCGAGCTTGGCGGACATATCTCGAGTTTTGCCTCCAGCGCGACCCTGTTCGATGTGGGTTTCAACCACTTTTTTCATGCTCCTACCAAAGAGCGGGATGGGGACCTGATCTTTTTTCAGGGCCATTCCGCGCCGGGTGTTTATGCCCGGGCTTTTCTGGAGGGGCGACTGAGTGAAGAGCAGCTCTACAGCTTCCGTCAGGAGGCGGATGGCCATGGACTCTCCTCCTATCCTCACCCCTGGCTGATGCCGGGATTCTGGCAATTCCCCACGGTATCCATGGGGCTCGGACCGCTGATGGCCATCTATCAGGCCCGTTTCATGCGTTATATGCATGACCGGGGTATGGCCAACACACAAGAGCGTAAGGTGTGGGCATTCTGTGGCGATGGTGAGATGGATGAACCGGAGGCGTTGGGTGCGATTTCCCTTGCAGGCCGGGAGCGTCTCGACAATCTTGTCTTCGTTATCAACTGCAACCTGCAGCGACTGGATGGTCCGGTACGGGGTAACGGCAAGATTATCCAGGAATTGGAAGGGGTCTTCCGGGGGGCCGGCTGGAATGTGCTTAAGGTCATCTGGGGCGGCTATTGGGATCCGCTCTTCGCACGGGACAAAAACGGCATCTTGCTGAAACGCATGGAAGAGTGCGTGGATGGCGATTACCAGGCCTATAAGGCGAAAGGCGGTGCCTACACCCGTGAGCACTTTTTCGGTAAATATCCCGAGCTGGATGAGATGGTCGCGAATATGACCGACGAGGATATCTGGCGCCTCAATCGAGGTGGGCATGATCCTCACAAGGTGTTTGCCGCCTATGCCGAAGCGACCGCCCATAAAGGTCAGCCCACCGTGATTCTGGCGAAAACGGTAAAAGGTTATGGCATGGGTGTCGCCGGTGAAGGGCAGAACATCACCCATTCACAGAAGAAGATGGGAGAGGCGGCTTTGAAGGCCTTCAGAGATCGCTTCAACATTCCGATTTCCGACGATCAGATCGGTGCAGCACCTTTCTATAAGCCTCCGGCGGATAGCCCGGAGATGACATACATGCATGAGCAGCGCAGCAAGCTGGGTGGCTTCCTGCCTCAGCGGCGTACCAAGGTCGAACCCATGACGGTGCCGCCGATTGAGAATTTCAAAGCCCTGCTGGAGGGCAGTGGTGACCGTGAGCAATCCACTACCATGGCCTTTGTTCGATTGCTGAATATGCTGGTACGGGATAAGCAGCTTGGCAAACAGATCGTACCCATAGTCCCCGACGAGGCTCGTACATTCGGCATGGAGGGGATGTTCAGACAGCTGGGCATCTACTCATCGGTGGGACAGCTCTATGAGCCGGTGGATGCGGACCAGGTGATGTTCTATCGGGAGGATAAGAAGGGCCAGATTCTGCAGGAGGGTATCAATGAGGCGGGCGCCATGTCCTCCTGGATTGCTGCCGCTACCTCCTACAGCAACCATGGGGTCAGTATGATCCCCTTCTATATCTACTACTCCATGTTCGGCTTCCAGCGTATCGGTGATCTGGCCTGGGCGGCCGGTGACATGCAGGCACGGGGATTCCTGATCGGCGGTACCGCCGGCAGAACAACCCTGGCCGGTGAGGGACTGCAGCACCAGGATGGCCATAGCCATCTGGTGGCGGCGACCATTCCCAACTGTGTCTCCTACGATCCGGCATTTGCCTATGAACTGACGGTGATCGTGCTGGATGGCATGCGGCGTATGTACCAGCAGCAGGAGAATGTTTTCTACTACATCACCGTGATGAACGAGAACTATCTCCAGCCGGCCATGCCCGAGGGTGTGGAAGAGGGTATTGTCAAAGGCATGTACCTGCTGAGAAAGGGGGGTAAACACAAGAAACGTGTGCAGCTGCTGGGCAGCGGCACGATTCTGCGAGAGGTAATCGCAGCAGCCGAACTGCTGGAAAAGGATTTCAAGGTCACAGCGGATATCTGGAGTGTCACCAGCTTCAACGAATTGCGCCGGGAAGGTCTCGACGTGGAGCGCTGGAATACCCTGCATCCGGAAGAGGAGCAGCGTCAGAGCTATGTGACCCGGCAGCTCTCCGGTCAGCAGGGCCCGGTGGTTGCGGCAACAGACTATATCCGCAGCTATGCGGATCAGATCCGTCCATTCGTACCCGGACCATACAGTGTACTGGGCACCGATGGTTACGGTCGCAGTGACATGCGCAGTCAGTTGAGAAAATTCTTCGAAGTCAATCGCTACTATGTGGCACTCGCCGCCCTGAAGTCACTGGCAGATCAGGGTGATCTGAAAGATGAAGTGGTCACTCAGGCGATCAAGAAATACAAAATCGATCCGGATAAACCCAACCCCTGTACTGTTTAGGTTGAGAATCAAGCTTGTGCGGCCTGTCCGGACGTTAAGAACACAGAGTGCCTGAATGGCAATAAAGAGGATGAGACGTGGGTAAAACGACAGATGTACTGTTACCTGATATTGGCGATTTCGAATCGGTGGAAGTCATTGAAATCCTGGTTTCTGAAGGTGACGAAGTCTCCGTTGAAGAGTCCCTGCTGACCCTGGAAAGCGATAAAGCCACCATGGAGATCCCCTCTCCACACGGAGGAAAGGTCAAGCAGTTGAAGGTGAAAGTGGGTGACCGGGTCAGTGAGGGGGATGTGATCCTCACAATCGAGGCGGGTGAAAGTAAATCGGCTGTTGCGGATAAATCGGCTGCCGGATCGGCTCCGGCGCCTGCCGCCGAAGAGGTGGAGACCGTACAGGCACCTGCGCCAACCCCGAATGAAGAGGCTGACGCCGATGAGGCGTCCGGTCGTCGGCCGGGGGACAAAGAGGCTCGGATCCCGCCGGTACCAGAGAGTCCGATGCTCAGTGGTGAGCAGCACAAGCCCCATGCCAGCCCTTCCGTCAGGCGTCTCGCTCGGGAGTTGGGCGTGGATCTCTCTCTGGTGAAAGGTCATGGCCCTAAACAGCGGGTATTGAAAGAGGACGTACAGAATTTCGTCAAACAGTCACTACGTCGGGGTGAAGCGGGCGGCTCGGGTCGTGGTGGCTTTGAGATGCCGAGCGGACCGGATGTGGACTACAGCCGCTTCGGTGAGGTTGAATCCAAGCCGTTGGGGCGTATCAAAAAGATCAGTGCAGCCCATCTGCACCGCTGTTGGCTGACGGTACCCCATGTTACCCAGTTCGACGAGGCCGACATCACTGAATTGGAGGCCTTTCGCAAAGCTCAGAAGGCGGTCGCGGAAAAGCGGGATGTACGGCTTACTCTGATGCCGTTTCTGATGAAGTCGGTTGCTGCCGCTCTGGCTGAGATGCCGGCGTTCAATGCCTCCCTGGATAGCGAGGGTGAAACGCTGATCTATCGACACTATGTCAATATTGGGGTGGCCGTGGATACCCCCAATGGTTTGGTCGTGCCGGTGATCCGTGATGTGGATAAGAAAAGTGTTTTCGAACTGGCGGCTGAACTGATGGCCGTCAGCGAGCGAGCCAGAGACGGTAAGTTGGCACCGGCAGATTTGCAGGGAGGCTGTTTTTCAATCTCCAGCCTGGGCGGTATTGGCGGGACCGCTTTTACCCCGATCGTCAATGCGCCGGAGGTGGCCATTCTTGGGGTTTCCCGCAGCACCATGCAGCCAGTATGGGACGGCACCGACTTTCAACCCCGGCTGATGTTGCCGCTTTCCCTCTCCTACGATCATCGGGTGATTGACGGCGCAGATGGTGTCCGATTCACTCGATTGCTTGCTTCGTTGCTTGAGGATATTCGCCGCTTGCTGCTTTAAGCGGCTGTTGAGGTCTGTTTTTATCGCATAGCAGCCCTGAAGAGTTTATAAATTAAATTCTGAATCCTTATAAGTATTAACAAGTTGTGGCTTGTTGTATGGCTATATGACATCTAAACTTTAATTATCAGAGTTTCCTTTCGAACGGACTCTCATCGGCTCAGTTGTCGGCATGTTCAGCAGTAATCTGCAGATGCAGTTGCTCGATAGGTGCAGGAACGCAGCCTGTGTCACTTCAACTCGTGGAATCTCCAGTTTTCTGAAGGAAAGCAATTCCATACGCTTTAAAGTAATCTTAGGCTTGTCCGATAAGGGATTAAGGGTTGGCTTGAATTAGGACTTTAAATAACTGAAATAGATCGAACTTGAGTTAGAGGCTGTGGTTGTGCCGCAGAAGCTTGCTAATGAAGGTTCGGTATCTGGCAGCTATGCATAAGAAACTGTTTTTACTGCTATTTTTTCTATCTTATGTGCCATCTCTTTGGGCTGCTGAGATAAAGAATGAGCCCATTTTACCCCTTAATCTACCATTGGATAGCAATCCGAAACTGATTGCGCTGGGGGACCAGCTATTTCACGATCGGCGACTTTCACGGGACAACTCCCTGAGCTGTGCCAGTTGTCATCTGCTCTCTAGCGGTGGTACTGATCGAAAGCCACGATCCACCGGGGTTGGTGGTGTCATGGGCGGAATCAAGGCACCAACCGTCTACAACAGCAGTTTCAATCTTGCTCAGTTTTGGGATGGACGGGCGGACAATCTCGTGATTCAGGCGGAGGGGCCTGTACATAATCCGGTTGAGATGAACTCTTCTTGGCCTGAAGTGATCTCCAAACTGAGTCGCGATGCTGCCATGGTTGAGGCTTTTGGTCAGTTATTCAGCGACGGCATCACCGGTAAGAACATTGCGATAGCGATTGCCGCATTCGAGCAGACACTGGTGACCGTGAACTCCCGCTTCGATCGCTGGTTGACAGGAGAACAGATCCTGAACGAGAGGGAACTGCGTGGCTACCGCCTGTTCAAAAGTTACGGCTGTATCAGCTGTCACCAAGGGGCCAATGTGGGCGGCAATATGTACTCCTATATGGGGGCCAAGGGTGACTACTTCAAGGACAGAAACAGTGAAATAACCCAGGCTGACTATGGCCGTTACAACGTGACTGGGCACGAGGATGACAAGCACTATTTCAAAGTACCCAGTCTGCGCCTTGCAGCAATCAACTCCCCCTACTTTCATGACGGTTCTGTCGAGAATCTGGATGAGGCGATACGGGTAATGGGGCGTTATCAGTTGGGTCGTGAAATCCCGGATGACGATATTCGGGATATCATCGCTTTTCTGCACACCCTGGTTGGGGAGCATAATCGATTTAAGCCATGATTCTGTTTCTTAAATCAATTGGCACCAAACGTGGCGCATTGCTGATCGGCTTGAGCCTGGTATTTGCCTTGTTGCTTGGGCTGTTCTGGGATGATGAGTCCAGTGAGTATGCAGAGATCTCGCACAACATGCTGCAATTGAAGCAGCTGGATGCTCGCCTCGATCGGGATATGCTGAGAATCTCCTCGTTTCTGATGGTCCAGTACGATCCGCTGGTGAATACCACCAACAATCTGCGTGAGATGAAAACTAAGATCGACCTGCTGGTCAAAGAGCATGATCAGCAACTCAGGGATCTTTTTTCTACCTATTGGCAGGGGATGGATGAAAAGCTCTTCCTGCTGGAAAAAATCAAGTTTCAGGCGGCTTTGGTGAGAAACGGCATTCACTATCTTCCCATCATCGCAGAGGAGTTGAGGAGTAATGAGCCGAGACTCTATGAAGAGATTTTGGTGCTGATCAACCAGCTCTATACCTACCATCTGTTCTCAGCGGATTCACAGTTCAGCGATGTCAAAATCAAGCTGGAACAGATTAAGCAGCATGAGATAGACGATGCAGAGAGCCAGTCGCTAATGGATCAGGTCCTGTTCCACATCGATTCCGATCTGCATGGTCTGGCAAAACTGGATTTATTGAAACGACGCTACCTGGACATCCCAAGTCAAGACAGCTTCGAAGCAATTCATGCCAGACATGAAGCGAACCGGATTGCAGAGACCAGTACAAAACGACAGCTGATCATGTTGCTGACGGTGGTGGTATTCATTCTGCTGCTCGGTTTATGGCAACTGATCAGGAGTTTACATAATGCCCATCAGGAGGTGAATCGCTCCTGGTATCGTCTACATGATGCGGTCAACAACCTGTCCGAGGCGTTCGCCCTGTTCGATGCCGAAGGTCGCCTGGTGTTGTTCAATCAGCGTTTCGGGGATTTCTATCCCTGGCTTAAAGAGAGAGATATGGAAGCGCTCACTCTGAAAGAGCTGCAGGCAGTGACCGGTAGCCGGGTGAAGAATCTGAACCTTGAGGGCGACGCAATTCTCGATCTCCTGCCCCAAGGGCAATATCTGGAAAAACTGGATAGTGGTGCCTGGTATCTCAGCAGTAACAACCACACCACAGAGGGTGGGTTGGTCTGTGTCAGAAGTGACATCACAGAGTCCAAACGGGCTGAAGCGGATTTGCGTAAGTTGGGCAGAGTACTTGAACAGAGTCCTGCGTCCGTGGTGATTACCAATACGGAAGGCATCATTGAGTATGTGAATCCGAGGTTTGAAAAGGTATCGGGCTACACAGCCGCGGAAGCCGTAGGGGAAAACCCAAGATTTCTCAAGAGTGGTGACAAGACCAAGCAGGAATATCAAGATATGTGGAGCAGCCTGCTTGCTGGTAAAGAGTGGCGTGGTATGTTCCACAACAAGCGGAAAGACGGCACCATTTATTGGGAGTCTGCGTCGATTTCACCGCTGCGGGATGAACGAGGCAATATTACCAACTTCATCGCAGTCAAAGAGGACATCACGGCGCAGAAGCGTGCAGAAGACCAGTTAAGAATGAATGCCACCGTGTTTGACACCACTGCGGAAGGCATCATGGTGACGGATGAGGAGAACAGGATTAAAACGGTCAATCCTGCCTTTACAAGAATTACCGGCTACAGTCAGGAAGAGGTTCTGGGGCGTACGCCCAATATTCTCAGTTCCGGTCGCCACAGCAAATCCTTCTATGAAGAGTTATGGGAATCCGTGCTGAATAAAGGCTATTGGTCGGGTGAGATCTGGAACCGGCGTAAAGATGGCAGTGTATTTCCTGAATGGCTGTCGATCTCTGCAATCAAGGGTGAGCATGGCATCGCAAAAGAGTTTGTTGCCGTGTTTTCCGATATTACCAAGCATAAAGAGAACGAAGAGCAGATCCGCTATCAGGCCAATTATGACGCATTGACCGGACTGCCCAACCGTTCACTGTTATCCGACCGGTTGAATCAGGCCATTGCTGCTGCCCATCGTGAAAACTGGATGCTGGCCGTGTTGTTTGTCGATCTCGATCACTTCAAAGTGGTGAACGATACTTTTGGCCATGTTGTGGGGGATGAGTTACTGCAACTGGTGTCAGCTCGGATCAGGGCCTGCCTGCGTGAATCGGATACGGTAGCCAGATTCGGTGGGGATGAGTTCATTATCCTGTTGCAGGATGTTACAGAGATGGATTCTGTGGCAAATGTGGCAACCAATATCATCGATCATATTACCCGTGTTTTTTCTCTGTATGGACGTGAGATCTATATTGGAGCCAGCATCGGCATCACGGTCTACCCGGATGATGCGGTAAATGCCGACTCGCTGCTGCGAAATGCAGACATGGCGATGTACCAGGCCAAGGAACGGGGTAGGAATACCTATCAATTCTTTACCGCATCGATGCAACAACATACCCTTGAACGCCGACAGCTGGAACTGGATCTGCGCCAGGCGATCAAGCGTGACGAACTGGAAATCTATTATCAGCCGGTTATCAATCCGTCACTGAATAAGGTGGTGAGCGTTGAGGCTTTGTTACGCTGGCATCATCCCTATCGGGGTATGGTCTCTCCGGCAATCTTCATTCCGGTAGCAGAAGACAGCGGACAGATCGGTCCCATCGGAGAGTGGGTATTGAAGAAGTCATGTCAACAGTTGAAAAAGTGGCACAATGCCGGTTTCAGTGATTTGAAACTGGCGGTGAATCTGTCAAGCCGACAACGGGAACTCGGTCTTGAGGCCGGCTTTCTGAAGAGTGTTTTGATGGAGACCGGTCTCTCGTCGGATTTTATTACCCTGGAGATCACAGAGAGCCTGTTGATGCGGGATACCGATGAGGCCATGGCCTGGCTGTCTGACTTCAAGGCGCTGGGTGTTTCACTCTCTGTGGATGATTTTGGAACCGGCTATTCATCGCTCAGCTACCTGAAACGGTTCCCGGTTGATACGATGAAAATCGATCGTTCATTTGTCAACGATCTCCCGGACGACATTGAAGATGTAACCCTGGTACGAACCATCGTTGCGATGGCGCAGAGTCTCAATTTATCCCTGATTGCCGAAGGAGTTGAAACCAGTGAGCAGGCTGAGTTTTTGGTTGAGACAGGCTGCGAGAACCTGCAGGGATTCTACTACGCCAAACCCATGTCAGCGAAAGAGCTGAATCATTGGCTGAGTGCCGATGTCCTGGAGACAGGCACCACTTAGTGTTAACAGGCCCTAGCCTGCTGAACATCATTCGATAATGACCAAGCCCGATGTCGAGTGCCGGACCCTGGCCAGCCTAGGGCCGGATGGCACTTACTTTAGAGAATAAGCCGCGAATAAACGCTAATCACCACGAATCTACGCAAATTGAGGCTGCAATATAAAAGTTATTCGCGGCATTTTGCGGTGATTAGCGTTCATTGGCGGTTAATCTCTTAAGGTGCCCCAACTTCTCCAGCAGAATTGGAGCGTAACTGCCAATCAGCCCTTAATAATTGCACGCTGTTTTTTGGTCAATATCGGTGCCCCTGTCACAACCTCAATCGTCAATTGGTTATATAAAACCGCTGCTGAAGGAAGATCCAGTGGTGAAACGGATCGAGGCTGTTCTGATCAAGATCGTTGGGTCAAACAACTTTCAAGTCTGTCAGCCGACTGGACAAGTGGTTGCCGCTTGCTTTAGCGGAAGTTACACCACACGAAGCATTTTACTAGGACAAATATGCAACATTGAGGGATTGAATCGTGAAAAAACTGACTACTGTTACTTTGATAAGTCTGACCCTGTCACTGGCGGCCTGCAGTGACTCAAGCAACCCGGATAGCGGTACGCTCTCCGATACCACAGCGCCTATGACCGAGCCGGCTGAGCCAGCAGTCACCGGCCAGGGTATGGAGCAGGGCGACCAGGCTGCCTTTGAAGCCGGTACGGATGCTGCCAACCAAGCTGCAGACAGCACGACCCAGCAAACACCTGAGAAACAGTAAAGGTCGCCGGGTTATCGCCCCTGACTGTTAGAATAATATCCAACCATCCTCAACAAGCCGCGTTTTGATCAAGGGTAACTTGAAACCTTGTCTTTGAATCGCGTGGCTACCGGTAACGTATAAACCCCACTCTGCAGTAGAAGTGGCAGAGTGGGGTATTGCTGGCAAATCCGGTTCAGAGCCGGGTTGATGGCTTTTTCTTTACCTGATTGTTCGTTCTCAGCGGCAGAAATGCTATAAAGTGTTAGTAAATACACCAGCCTGTGTTCAATATCGAATCTCCCGCGTGTTGATCGATGCCTATTGCATACAAGCATATTTAAGAAAACTAATACTGTGAGGAGCCTACATGAGCGGCATTGTCGAAGTGACCCTTCCCGATATCGGTGATTTCGAGCAGGTGGATATCATTGAAATTCTGGTATCCCCCGGCGATCGGGTCGATGCGGAAGATTCCATTATTACCCTGGAGAGTGATAAGGCGACAATGGACATACCCTCCCCGCACAGTGGCACTGTTAAGGAGCTAATGGTCAAGGTTGGGGATAAGATCTCCATGGGTGGGTCGATTCTGAAACTGGAACTGGCCGCCGGGGAGAAGGCGGAAGCACCGCCGGCAACCAGCAAGGCGCCGGTTTCCGAGGCGGTAAAAGGTGCTGCGGACAAGCAGGCCGATGTGGTGGTGCTTGGGGCAGGGCCTGGTGGTTATACGGCGGCTTTCCGGGCGGCGGACCTGGGTAAGAAGGTGATACTGATTGAACGCTACAACGCTCTGGGCGGAGTCTGTCTGAATGTTGGCTGTATCCCCTCGAAAGCACTGCTGCATGCTGCTGATGTGATCAATGAGGCGGCTGAAATGGAGGAGATGGGGATCAGTTTTGGAAAGCCTAAGATCGATCTGGACAAGCTGCGCGCCGGTAAGGACAAGGTGGTACAGAAACTCACCGGCGGTCTCGCGGCATTGGCCAAGCAGCGTAAGGTCGAGGTGGTTCACGGCGTGGCGCGCTTCGAGTCACCAAAGCGAATTGCGGTGAACGGCGCTGAGGGTAGCACCTCGATCGATTTTACCGATGCCATCATCGCTTGCGGCTCTACGCCGGTCGAGATTCCCGGATTTCCCAATGACGATCCGAGGCTGATCGACTCAACCGGAGCACTGGAACTGGCTGATGTTCCAAAGCGCATGCTGGTCGTGGGCGGCGGCATCATCGGACTTGAAATGGCCACGGTTTACAGCACCCTGGGCAGTAAGATCGATGTGGTGGAGCTGCAGGACAATCTGATCCCCGGTTGTGACCCGGATCTGGTTCGTCCACTGCAGAAACGGATTAAAAAGCGTTACAACGCCATCATGCTGGGGACCAAGGTTACCGATATTCAGGCGCAGAAGAGTGGTCTCAAGGTCAGCTTCGAGGGCAAACAGGCGCCGGACAAGCCACAAAGCTACGATCGGGTGCTGGTCTCGGTGGGTCGGGTGCCCAACGGTAAAAAGATCAATGCGGAAGCGGCGGGCATCCATGTGGATGAGCGTGGCTTTATCCCGGTTGACCAACACATGCGGACCAATGTGCCGAACATCTATGCCATTGGTGACGTCGTGGGGCAGCCGATGCTGGCCCACAAGGCCACCCATGAGGCGAAAGTGGCTGCCGAAGTGATTGCCGGTCTGCCATCCAGCTTCGATCCCATGACCATCCCGTCGGTTGCCTATACCGATCCGGAAGTGGCCTGGATGGGACTGACTGAGACGGAAGCCAAGGCACAGGGTATCGAATATGAGAAGGGGGCGTTTCCCTGGGCTGCCAGTGGCAGGGCTCTCGGTATCGGCCGGGATGAAGGGGTGACCAAGCTGCTGTTCGATCCTAAATCGAAGCGGATTCTGGGCGCCGGCATCACCGGACCGAATGCCGGGGAGCTGATCGGTGAAACCGTACTGGCACTGGAGATGGGTGCCGATGCGGAGGATATCGGCCTGACTATTCATCCCCATCCGACCCTCAACGAAACCATCTGCTTTGCGGCTGAGATGGCGGAAGGCAGCATCACCGACCTGATGCCGCCGAGAAAGCGTTGAGCGGGGCTGTTTGAGACCCCCACAGGGTGAGACAAGTTGGACCGGGTGACTGCTGCTGTTCGGGCCTTTTATGAAGCCTACCCCTATCCGCCGGGTAACAGGCCCGATTGCGACGCCTACCATGGGCGGTTGCTGCTGAGTTACATCGAACGCCCCAAAGGCATGCCCAAGCAGCTTCAGCTGCTTGAGGCGGGTTGTGGACGGGGAATCAACCTGGCCGCGGCCGCGGCCCTGCAGCCTCAGGATCAGTTCACCGGCATCGATATCAACCGGGTGGCGATCGACGAAGCCTCGGCGAACACTCGTAACAAGGCCCTCTCCAACCTCAATTTCCATCTCGCCGATCTGCTCGACCCGGCCTCTCTGCCAGGGGTGAGTCGAGGCTATGATGTGATTCTCTCCTATGGGGTGATACACCATCTGAGTGACCCACTCAAAGGCCTGCAGCAACTGACGCAACAACTGGCCCCCCATGGGGTGATGTCACTGATGGTCGATGGCCGCTATGGTCGGCAACCTCTGGATCGATTCCTTCAGGCGCTGCAGATTGTTTCAGCCGATGGTGGCGCAGACACAGAACGGGAATCGACGGCCAGAGCCCTGGCCCGTATCGCCGAGCGCGGGGTGTTCCATGGCAACTGCTGGCAGGGTACGTCATCAGTGGATGAGGTAGAGTTTGCCGACCGATGTCTGCATGTGCACGAACAGAGTTATGACATCGAGAGTTTATGGCAGTTACTGGACAGGGTCGGATTGAAGTTTATTCGTTGGCATGAGTCGGATGATTGGTCGGTAGCACACATCAGTGACGATCTGGAGCTGTTTGAGCCGCTGCAGGCACTGGAACCCTCAGTGGCTTACCAAGTGATCGAGCGCCTTACCTACCGTCCCAAGCTGAGCCTGGTGGTGGCGAGAAAAGAGGATCGGCCCCGGCTTCCTTTGACCGAGGAGCAGCTTCTGTCAAATCGGTTGTGTTTAAGTCCCCAGTTAAAACAGATAACCGATGAGGCCGGCCACCGCCAGTGGCGGCGGCGTGGACGTAAGCTTTCGATTGACGTGCAAGATTTGGCACATCGGCTGCTCATGGCGGCGTCAGAAATCGGCAGCGGTTTTACCGGTTCACAACTGCTTCAGCAGCTAACTGGGGAGTCCATCAGTCCGCAGCAGGGTGTGGATTCTTTACGCCAACTCTATGCGCTGGAGTGCCTCTATGCACCCCATGAAACGGATGGTACACAGTCATGAGTAATACTCCGCCGCTCTACTTCAGAGAGCTGGGTGATCCGCAAAAGCCGGTACTCTGCCTGATCCACGGACTGTTCGGTTCGTCCAGTAACTGGATGGGCATAGTTCGGTTGCTTCAGGAGCAGTTCAGAATCATCAATCTGGATTTGCGCAACCATGGCAGATCCCCACACTACAGTGAGATGAACTATCCACTGATGGTTGATGACCTGCTGGCGCTGTGCGAGTTTCTCGATCTGCAGACAGTCTCACTGTTGGGGCACAGCATGGGCGGTAAAGTGGCCATGCTGACCGCACTGACACACCCTGAACGGGTAGAGAAGCTGGTGGTGGCGGATATAGCACCGGTCGCCTACGAGAACCGTTTTGCGTCCATATTCAAGGGGCTGCAGACTATGCCCCTGGAGCAACTGCAGAGCCGTGATGCGGCTGATCTTCATCTGTCCGGCTATGTTGCCGAGCCGGGGGTTCGTCAATACTTGCTGCAGAATCTGCAAAAACAGGGTGAGCGTTGGGGGTGGCGCTTCAATCTGCAGAGCTTGAACGAAGCCATGTCGCTGCTGACAGACTTTCCTGAGGTTGGACATAGTGCTTTCCCTGGCGATGCCCTGTTTATTCACGGTGAACTGTCGGACTATGTGAACCCGCAGGCGATCAAGGTCATCGACGACTACTTTCCCCATAATCGCAGAAGGATGATCCACGGTGCGGGCCACTGGCTCTATGCGGAACAACCCGTCCCTTTTGCTCAAGCAGTAGCCAGCTTTTTGCAGTGATACCCGGAGTGCGCAGCAATTCCCACAGAGGAAGCCAGTCTGAAGAGCGGGTGAACAGAATTAAAATTCAAAGATCGAAAAACCAACGGAGGTCGTGAAACATGAAAAAGTTACTTGGGATAGGTCTGTTGATGTTACCGCTGATCGGTATCAGTGCAGAACAGCGGTTTATCAGCATCGGTACGGGTGGTCTTACCGGAGTCTACTATCCGACGGGTGGTGCCATCTGCCGGCTGTTGAACAAGGGCAGAAAGGATCATGGGATTCGTTGCTCTGTGGAATCCACCGGCGGATCCATCTTCAACCTCAATACCATTGCCGCGAAAGAGCTCGATTTCGGTGTGGCCCAATCCGATTGGCAGTATCACGCCTATCAAGGTAGTTCAAAGTTCTCAAAACAGGGCGCCAACAAGAACCTGCGGGCGGTTTTTTCCATCCATAGTGAACCGTTTACCGTGATGGCTCGTAAAGAGAGCGGCATCAAAACTTTTACTGACCTGAAAGGCAAACGGGTCAACATCGGTAATCCGGGTTCCGGTCAGCGGGGCACCATGGAGATCATGATGGAGAAGCATGGCTGGAGTAAGCAGGACTTCAAGCTGGCATCGGAATTGAAAGCCACCGAGCAGGCCCGGGCCCTGTGCGACAACAAGATCGATGCCATGGTCTATGTGGTGGGTCACCCCAACGCCTCGATCAAAGAGGCGGCTACCGCCTGTGATACCCGCCTGGTCGCCGTGGCCGGGGATCTGGTTGAAAAACTGATCGAGACAACGCCCTACTATGCCCCGGCAACGGTGGCTGGCGGGGTCTATCGCGGTAGCGATATCGACACACCTACCTTTGGCGTCAAGGCAACCCTGGTCACAGCCGAGCATGTTGACGAAGAGGTGGTCTACCAACTGGTAAAGACCGTGTTCGATAACCTGGATAAGTTCCGTCAGCTGCACCCTGCATTTGCCCATCTTCAGGCCGCGGCGATGCTGGAGGGTAATACAGCGCCATTTCATAAAGGCGCGCTGCGTTACTACAAAGAGAAGGGTTGGCTGTAGATTATTATTAACCCGGTCAGTAAGGGATCTCCCTAGCTAGGGTTTGAAGAAATATACAGAAAAACCGACCGAAAAAACTTCGAATTATTGAAGTTGGGTTAATTAGAGAATAGGTAAGTTAATACCGGAAGTCTGGATAATTTGTTGAACAACAAGTTAAGGGCCTGTTAACACGAATCCAATGCGCCCTGCTGGGATTCGTGTTAACAGGCCCTAGTCGATAAATATTTGTGAGCTATGCGGTTCTCCGGCATATAACAAGATCCTGGTGACTCAGTATGCCTTTTTTAACGATATTTACGATTTCGAAATAGTTTGACCAACGGCGGCGGATATAGTTTTCAGTGTGAAAAGTGGTTTGATAAAAATCGGGTAGGCCGTCGGTTCCTTTGCCCACTCCGTAATGGAATCCATAGTCATTCACCTGTTTGCGGATCTGAACCGGTGCAAGTTCCTCACCATGAGTTGTGATGAACAGGTAACCTCCCTTTCTCGTGACCCGTTTCAGCTCTTCAAGCCATAGAAACTGCATCTTTTCCGGGAGATGAGTAAAGACTGAGACCGAGTAGACAATATCAAAAAAACTATCGTCAAAGGGGAGTGGCGGATAGGTGTCGTTAGTAGTGAACTCAGCGATAGTCGACAAATTGTTCTTACACCAGGTGATCGCCTCTTGGTCAATATCACTGCCGTAAAAATGATTGTTCATGAGCAGTGTAGATAGGTAACTGATGACGCGACCGCACCCACAGCCAAAATCCAATATCTGGTTTCCGCTGGTTTTTTCAGTTAAGGAAACGAAAGATGAGAAGAGGTTATAGGATAAAAGCTTACCGACTCTAATGAACTCCTCCAGTCTTTCATCTCCATGCACCCTAGCGCGTAGGTTGCCCGGGGGTGGTGTCAGATCATCGCTGTGGCTGCGCATATGTATCTTTATGGCATCCGGCACCCCGGGACGATCCTCATAAATGCCATGAAGTAAACAGTGTTCTAGCCCAGATTTGAAAGATTGCTCCTCAACAGCAGCAGAGACATCCGGGTTCAGTTTCAAATAGGTTGATTCATCGAAATCCTTAAACAAAAAAAGAGAGTCAGTCATTTGACACCTTCTTAAATAGTAGTCCGTTGAAATTGATCCAATTTCTGCCTGAGACCCAATTTGACTCACGGTTCACTTTGCATGGGTGTGGATCAGTGGGGGTGGCGAAAGTGGATGGTTGGTGGTGGCACTTTGTTTGAGCTGTTTTAACAAAGTTGCTGGTATCATTACTTGCTCCTTCCTTGTTCAATTCAGTTCCATATTGATACAAGACACTATGTTAGCGATTGTATTCTTTTCATTCAATCTGTCGGTTACAGACGAGCCGTTGTCAATGACTGGGGGTTTTAGACTCTGAACATGAATAATTAAGCAATGTTATAAAAGCGAGGGGATGTCGAGTTCCTCGATCCCGAGCCATTGGTGCTGAATTTCGTCATTTATAACGACGCGAAACTCTAGGACGAAAATGCACGAACATACCATGGTGTTTGGGCGTTACTTTTAACGAAATCAAAGCTTTCTACGAAATTGCTATGGTTTCGTTCGGTGCTACCCGATGGGTAATCTGGACGTTTGTGTGTCAGTCTTTTCTGACAGGGTTATCTCTCATATCGGCAGCAGGTCTGACAGTAATAGAATCTGCAAACAACTCTAATACAACATCTTACAATGGAATTCAGGTTAACAGGCCCTAAATGAAACTCCATTTCTATCCATTGTTCTTACTGGCTATTGCATCTGCTACTCTGCATGCAGAATTCCTCGTTGAAATTACGAGTGCTTCAGGGGATTTCTCTGGGCGTGGCAAGCGTTACGTCTATACATCTGAGACGGCTGTTATCGAAGTTTTCCGATACCTCGATAACAGCATCACAGTAACGATTGATGATCTTCCCGGTCAAACACCCAATTGGTGGACACTGGATATTGCGGCACCAAACGAGTCCGAAATCAAATCAGGATTCTATGAAAATGTCGGGCGTATACCCTTACAAGGCAGAGCTCAACCAGGGCTCTTGTTTTCCGATAGCAGTGGCCGGTATTGCAGTGACCTTAGCGGATGGTTTGAAGTCTATAGCGTCACGTATGACGAGGCAGGTGGCATCGAGTTCCTCGACATGGCGTTCGAACAGCACTGTGTCGGATACAGCGCGTCACATCACGGTAAAATAAGCTTCGATGCCACGAGGCGACCAGAAGAATGATTCGACAGGCTCTAGCGTAGTGTCCTTATTGTTTGACGATTATAGGACACTACACTGGTGTGCCAAGGCGTTGAGATCTCAGCATCGAGCGGTTCAAATTTGCCACAAGAGTGAGATGTTATAGGTGAAGTCGTTATTCTCTTTGTCTTCACTGACATTGGAGTCGTATTCGTTTCTTAGCCCAAGTTTGATGGCGAGATTGCGGGCTTCGGCCATTTTCATCGACCAGCTGATCGCGGTCAGATTACGGTACTCGCCGGTATCATCCAGGTCCGGATAGAGGGCGGTGGTGAATTCGAATCGCTCATACTCGGAGATGATCCAGCCCAGATCGAGTGCCAGTACCAGTTCCGGAGTTTTGCTGTCTTCCTCGTCGCCACGGCTGATCGATCCACCCAAACCAACCCGGCTGGCGATATCCCAGTGGTCGTTCTTCAGGTGTTGGTAGCCGATACCGCCGGCGGCGGAGAAACGATCGTCCCAATCCTTGAACTCATCCCAGTCGTAGCGCCCCTGGAGGAATGAGAACCAGGGGTTTTCCGGCCAGATCCATTCCCGTTTCAAGTCGGCGAAGAAGCGGTTTGCCGAGACATCTCCATCACTTTTCGAACGATCGTAGGCGGATGAAAATTTCCAGGTTTTCAGTGGGTCGGCATAGTCGGTATTGAAACCCAGATGAAGGTTTACGGTTTCACTGTTGCCGGAAGCGCCATTCAGCCCCAATTCGACCTGATGGCGCCAGAACGCCTCAACCGCCTCATCTGCAAAAGCGGGTAGGATCGATACGCAACAGATCAAGAGTGTTAGAGTAGCTATCTGGGATTTAAGACACATGGCTCGCGGCGCAGGTTGTGAACAGATGGTGCAGAAGAATAACGTAAATCGATTGGAAATGGTGGAGACGGTTGAGTACGGTGGGAGGCGTCCCACAGGTTTGACCAAAAGTTTCCTCATGGCTACCGCACTTTGCTGGGCACTGTTTCAGCTGTGGGCGGCCTCCCCACTGCCCTTTACCTTCGGGATAGGTGTCTTCAACGATACTGAGATCCGTTCAATCCACCTCGCGTTTGCCATCTTTCTGGCCTATCTGTTTTTTCCCTTCAGACGACGCATCAGCCATCAGATCCCTTTGATCGACTGGTTGTTGGCAGCAACCGCCGCCTTTTGTGCGGCCTACTTGTTTCTCTTTTATGAAGCGCTGGCTGAGCGGGCAGGGGCTCCCTCTGGATTCGATGTCGGGGTGGCGGTAGCCGGTGTGTTGTTACTGTTGGAAGCAACCCGAAGGGCGCTGGGCTGGCCACTGATGCTGATCGGCGCCTGTTTTCTAGGCTATACCTTTGCCGGACCCATATTGCCCGACCTGCTGGCCCATAAAGGGGCCTCCCTGGAGCGGGTCGCCTCACACCAGTGGCTCTCTACCGAGGGGGTGTTCGGCGTTGCGGTGGGGGTCTCCGCCGGCTTTGTGTTTCTGTTTGTGCTGTTCGGCAGCCTGTTGGAGCAGGCGGGTGGGGGACACTATTTCATCCGCGTCGCCTACGCCCTGGTGGGCCATCGCCGGGGAGGACCTGCCAAGGCGGCGGTGCTGGCATCGGGATTGACCGGCATGGTCTCCGGCTCCTCCATCGCCAATGTGGTCACCACCGGTACCTTCACCATTCCGCTGATGAAGAAGATCGGTTTTTCTGCGGAGAAGTCTGGAGCGATCGAAGTAGCGGCCTCGACCAACGGTCAGATCATGCCGCCGGTGATGGGGGCGGCGGCGTTCCTGATGGTGGAGTATCTCAATCTCTCCTACCTGCAGGTGATCAAACACGCCTTTCTGCCCGCACTGCTGAGTTATATTGCGCTGCTCTATCTGGTCCACCTGGAGGCGGTTAAGGCGGGTATGCCCGCGGCAAGCCGCAGCCATGTGGGCACGCTCTGGTCCCGTCTGCTTAGATGGGGATTGACCCTCTCAGGGGTAGCGCTGTTTTTTCTTCTGGCTTATTGGTTGGTGGGGTTGGTCGATCAATTGCTGGGAGAGTACAGTTTTTGGGGAAATGCACTGCTGATCCTGTCGCTCTACGGATTGTTGATCTACGGTGAGGTCCGATATGGATTGCGCCAGCAGGATGAGAAGATCCTGGAAGGGCTGACCCCGGGCCAGGCCCTGTTGGGTGGGCTGCATTTTCTGTTGCCCATTTTGGTTCTGGTCTGGTGTCTGATGCTGTTGCGCCTCTCTCCGGCCACTTCGGTCTTTTATGCGATCTGTCTGATGATGGTGATACAGCTGACTCAGGGGGCGCTACGGGCTCTCTATACCGGGAATCGATTGACTGAGGGGTTTCGCAACGGTTTCAGATCCCTGGTCACCGGTCTGGAGAATGGTGCCAGGAATATGATCGGCATCGGTGTTGCCACCGCCACGGCCGGTATCGTTGTGGGTACCGTCAGCCTGACCGGTATCGGCCAAGTGCTGGGAGAGCTGGTGGAGGTGCTCTCCATGGGGTCCGTGGTGCTGATGCTGCTGCTGACCGCCCTGATCTGTATGATCCTGGGAATGGGCCTGCCCACCACAGCGAACTACATCGTGGTATCGACCCTGATGGCCCCGGTGATCGTTCAACTCTCCGCTTCCCACGGACTCGACATCCCATTGGTTGCGGTGCATATGTTTGTCTTCTATTTCGGCATCCTGGCCGATGACACACCACCGGTAGGTCTGGCGGCCTATGCCGCGGCCGGTATCTCCGGCGGCGATCCGATCCATACCGGCCTGCGTTCATTTTTTTACGATATCCGTACCGCCATTCTGCCGTTTATGTTCATCTTCAACACGGAACTGCTGATGATCGGTGTCTCCGGTGTGGGGGACTTTCTGTTGATCGCACTGCAGGGGCTTGCGGCGATGCTGCTGTTTGTCTCCGCAACCCAGGGTTGGCTGATCGTTCGCAGCCGCTTATGGGAGAGCGCTGTACTGCTGTTGGTCGTGTTCTCCCTGTTCCGCCCCGATTTCTGGCAGGAACAGATGTTTCCGTCCATGGCGTGGCAGCCGCCACAGCAGATTGATGCCTATCTTGCTAAGCTCCAGTCTGGTGACAAGCTGCGCGTGCAAGTGTCGGTGGAGGAGGAGAACGGTGAGTTCAAGCAGCGGGATGTGCTGTTGCAGGCGCCGACGGTAGAGGGTGAGCTCTCCCTGGAGTCCTTTGGCTTGCTGACCGAAGCAGATAGTGAAGGGCTGAGGGTGGTTGATGTGGTGTTTATGAGCCCGGCGGAAGGGGCGGGACTGGAAGCAGGTTTTACCCACCGCGTCCATGGCTATTATCTGCCTCAGCAGCAACCGAATAAAAACTGGTTTCTGATACTGCCGCTGCTACTGTTGGCCCTGGTGTTGATGGTGCAGCAGCGGCGTAAAGCGTAGTCACCCTTGATCTGCTCATTGATCCAATCAGATGATAACTAGGATTAAACTATAGCTATGGCATTCAGCTTCTATTGGCACGATTATGAAACCTGGGGTGCGGACCCCCGTCGCGACAGGGCCTCCCAGTTTGCCGGTGTGCGAACCGATGAGGATCTCAACCCGGTAGGTAAGCCGCTGGTTATCTACTGTAAACCCAGTGATGATATGTTGCCCCAGCCGGTTGCCTGCATGATAACCGGTATAACCCCTCAGTACGCCCAGCAGCACGGTCTGGTGGAGGCCGAGTTCATTGGTGCCATCCATCAGCAACTGGCAGCGCCGGGAACCTGTGGTGTGGGCTACAACAGCCTGCGTTTCGATGATGAAGTCACGCGCAATACCCTCTACCGTAATCTCTACGATCCCTATGCCAGAGAGTGGCAGAACGGTTCATCCCGCTGGGATATCATCGATATGGTTCGATTGACCCACGCCTTGCGGCCTGAGGGGATCGAGTGGCCGAAAAACGATCAGGGGGTGACCAGCTTTCGGCTGGAGGAGTTGAGTGTGGCAAATGGCATTGAGCATGCGGCTGCTCATGACGCCCTGTCGGATGTCTATGCCACCATCGGCATGGCCAAACTGGTCAAACAGCGCCAGCCGAAGCTGTATGACTATCTGTTCAACAGCCGTGCCAAGCAGGTGGTTGCCTCACGTTTGAATCTACAGAAGCGTGAGGCGGTGCTGCACGTATCCGCCATGTATCCGGCGGCCCAGGGATGTATCGCCATGGTGATGCCGTTGATCAAGCATCCCGCGAATCCAAACGGCATTGTCGTCTACGATCTACGTTACGATCCGGAGCCGCTGTTCTCCCTGAGCATCGAGGCGTTGCATCAACGCCTGTTCACACCCAAGGACCAACTCCCAGAAGATGTGGAGCGGCTGCCGATCAAGACCATACACATCAATAAATGCCCGGTGGTGGTGCCGATGAACACCCTGGACCCGCAATCCGCGGAGCGTTGGCAGATCGATCTCCGTCAGGGGGAGAGGCATCGGACGGCACTGCTGGAGGCGGACCAGTTCATGGCTAAAATCGAACAGGTCCATCGACAGCGTGAATTCGAGCCGGTGAGTGACCCTGATCTGGCGATCTATTCCGGAGGTTTCTTTTCAAGCAGCGATCGACAGCGCATGAATCAGATCGTTGAGTCGGCGCCTGAAACCCTGTCCGATTTCCCACCGGTATTCGACGATCCAAGACTGGTGGAGATGCTGTTCCGTTATCGGGCCAGAAACTGGCCGGAAACCCTGAATCAGGAGGAGCGGCAGCGCTGGGAGGAGTATCGCAGTGAACGCTTGTTGATGGAGGAGGGGGGTGGCAGCATCAACCTGGATCTCTACCTGCAGACCCTGGATCAGCTGGAGGCGGACCCGGAGCTGAGCGAACAGAAGCGGGCCTTGATTACCGATCTGCTGGCCTGGGCCGAGCAGGTAGCTCCGCTATAATTTGATTGGCTGCAAATAGTCGCTCATGAAGAGCATTCAGTCCGCAAATGAACGCGAATAAACGCAAATGTTGCGTATCAGTAAGCCTATGCTGATTGCGTTATCATTGTCATTCCGGCAGTAAAGTTCTGAGTAAATCGAAAGTGGTGGAAAATCGAACTGTTTTCCAGATAGTTAAAAGTAATTCAGGACCCCTTCTGATGGGGAATCCTGGATCCCGGTTGCACCGGGGTGATGAATTGAACTGCCCAGGCGGGCCGATACACTACACACCATTTGCGTTTATTCGCGTTTATTTGCGGACTGAATATTCTTTACCGCTAGCGAGCTTTTGTGGTGATTGGCCTCCATTTGCGGCCGATTGTACTCTCCGCATCTACAACGGCAGGGTTGATCCCCCAACTCGTGCAGAATAATCAGGGGATTCCAAACTGGGCTGTCGGGCTACTCTTCAGACCACTTTTGTAAGGCATCGATAATGCCTTTCGCCTGATCTTTGCTGGAGATGTTGAATTTACTCTTCTGCATGTATTCGCCATTACGCTTTTGATAGC
>JAKSBX010000223.1 GCA_022360905.1 Chromatiales bacterium | reverse complement strand
TCTCTGAGCAGGGTCTGTACCGGGCCGGCGAAATCGAACAGCCCGGTATAGGTATAAGCGATGATGTAGGCGGGTATGGCCATGGGCAGCAGCAGTGCCCACTCGAACAGCCAGCGTCCGGGAAACTGGCACATACTGGTGAGCCAGGCGGTACTGACACCCAGCAGCAACACACCGATTGCAACCCCAACCATCAACAGCAGGGAGTTGATCACATAGTCCTGAAGCACCGTGGCAGCCAGATGCTCCCAAACCTCACCCGCCGGTTCCAACAGATAGCCGAGCACAACCAACACCGGCACCGCCAGCAACAGAGCGATGCCGATCACGCCCATACTCCAGCCATTGGTATGGAACGGCAGGCGTGGCAGCAGCCGCTTGTCAGAGACAAGCTGCATGACGATCTGCCTCAACAATCTTAGGATGCACACCGGTACAGCCACTCAAGCAGACCGGTGACACCCTATAGATCTGATCAGTTACCAACTACATACCCCGCAACAACCCAGAAAAAGATTGGCTAATCATGCCAGTTATTTCCAGCCTGCGCGATCCATCAATTTGAGCGCTTCAGGATTGAGCTCACCCAGGCGGCTCAGGTTGATGCCATCCATGGTGAATTTACCCCAGGCCTGCAGTGTCTCTCCCGCGGCCACGTCACCCCGAATCGGATACTCTCCGTTGGTCTCCGCATACCAGGCCTGGGCGGATTCACCGACCAGAAACTCGAGCAGCTTAATCGCTGCCTGTTTGTGTTTGGCGGTTTTGATCAGGGCCGCGCCACTGATATTCACATGGGCTCCACGGTCGGCCTGGTTGGGCCAGAACACGCCCATCTTCTCAGCCGCCTGACGTTGACCTTGATCCTTGGATTTCAACATACCGGCCAGGTAGTAGGTGTTGGCTACGGCGATATCACAGAGGCCGGCAGCGGCGGCCTTGATCTGATCCCGGTCACCACCCTTGGGGGGACGGGCAAACTGTTTGACGAATGAGTTGGCCCAGGCCTCGGTCGCTTCAAGACCGTTTGCTTCGATCATCGAGGCCACCAGAGATTGGTTATAGATATTTCCGGAGGAACGGATGCAGATCCGGCCCTGCCACTGGGGATCGGTGAGTGCCTCATAGGAGGAGAGCGTGGCTGGGTCCACCTTGCCTTTGACATACAGTATGGGTCTAGCACGCAAGGAGAGACCGAACCAGTGGCCCTGTGGATCCCGATAGTTACTGGGTACGACTTTGTTCAGCAGCTCAGACTCAACGGCCTGAGTCACCCCGGCGGCTTTGGCCCGATGCAAACGACCCGCGTCGGTGGTGATCAGCAGATCGGCCGGGGTATTGCGTCCTTCACTCTGTAGTCGCTGCAGCAGAGCATCCGCCTTACCGGTCACCAGATTGACTTCAATGCCTGTCTCTTGAGTAAACCTGTCCAATAGTGGTTTGATAAGTTTCTCTTTACGTGCAGAGTAGAGGTTCACCTCATCGGCGCTGGCTACCACCGGTAGCAACAGACTCAGTATGACGGGAGCAAGAATGAGTTTGGAAAAAATTGACACTTTGATGTCTCCTTTGGGAGCAGATTTGGATAATTTCTGCAAATGATAACGATTTTCATTTGAATTCGCAACCGTCAAACCTTCCAACAAAGGCACCAGCGGCAGAGCCTGCCGAGGATCGACAGAAAAGCATGAAACAGCGACAAAAACGCAACGGCCTGACCCTAATTCACACCGGTGACGGCAAAGGCAAATCGTCCAGTGCATTCGGCATGGTGTTTCGCGCTGCCGGCTGGGGCATGAAGGTATTGGTGATTCAGTTCATCAAGGGCAAGTGGAAAACCGGGGAACAACAGGCTGCATCCCGTTTTGACAATATCGAATGGCACGCCCTGGGAGACGGCTTTACCTGGGATACCAACAACCCGCAGCAGGACCGGCAGACGAGCCGCGAGATCTGGTCATTCTGCCAACAGAAAATTCTCTCTGAAGCCTATGACCTGGTGGTCCTGGATGAGATCAACTACTGCTGCAGTTATGGCTGGCTCAGTGGTGAAGAGATTGCCGATTTCATTAAGCAGTCAAAACCACCCTGGATGCACCTGGTGCTGACCGGTCGGCAAGCACCGGATGAGCTCATCGAAGTGGCCGACACAGTGACGCGAATGGAGCTGGTCAAACACGCTTTCGAGCAAGGTATCAAAGCGGAACAGGGGATCGAGTTTTAGCGGCATTTGGTGGGGCAGAATCCTATCCTAAGCTCTGAAAACTCTGACCTGGTGGTGCTGGTTGAGCATTCGGTGGGGCTGGGCCCCACCCTACCGTTTAACTCACAGTGTAGGGTGGGGCCATGCCCCACCAGAAACTTTGATTAAGCTAAACCACACCCAGGCAAGGTGGGCTTATTTGAACCACAGGAGAACTAATAGCTTGCGCTACGCCTTCTTAAAGTCACGGACTTAGCTTAAAGAGCCGGATTGGTGACTCAATTACCATCAAAAACCCGGCCGATCCCACCAAGCACGGATCCTTCACCCTTGTCTGAACCTCCGGCAGAAGGTGCATTGGCCAATATTCGATCCGCCATGCGGGAGAACGGCAGACTCTGCAGCCAGACTTTGCCGTGCCCTTTCAGGGTTGCAAGAAACAGCCCTTCGCCACCGAATACCATCGACTTTAGATTACCGGCACGCTGTATGTCATAGTCGATGCCATTGGTAAACCCCACCAGACAACCGGTATCCACCCGCAAGGTCTCTCCATTGAGTTGCTTTTCCACAATGGTCCCGCCGGCTTGTATAAACGCCATGCCATCGCCTTCCAGGGCCTGCAGGATAAAACCCTCACCGCCAAACAAGCCTGTACCAATGCGCCGGTTGAAAGCAATATCCACCTTGGTACCTAGTGCGGCACAGAGAAAAGCATCTTTTTGACAGGTCACCTTCTCACCCAGTGTTGCCATATCCAAAGGGACGATATTGCCCGGATAGGGAGCCGAAAAAGCCACCCGCTGTTTGCCCGACCCACGATTGGTAAAGTGGGTTGTGAATATGGACTCCCCGGTGAACACCCGCTTACCGGCGGAAAACAACTTGCCCATCAAACCCTCATCCGGGTTGGAGCCATCACCCATCTTCGTCTCGAAATCGATACCCTCTTCCAGATAGGTCATCGCGCCTGCCTCGGCAATGACCGTCTCTCCCGGATCGAGTTCCACCTCAACCAGTTGCATCTCCGAACCCAAAATCTCATAGTCAACTTCGTGACAGCGCATTGTCAAAGCTCCTTTATAATTAAAAAACCAGGGCCTGTTTACAGACCCTAAGTAACCGGTGGTTGGTTCACTATTGTCATCCCGACGAATGGCTAAATGACAGATTGATCAAAGCTTCCCGAGCTGTTTGGCGGTCGCTTTATCGGCAAGTAATCCTAAAGCCATACTCCATAAAGCATTGTTATGGAACAATGGCGAGAAATTTGTGACAAATGACAGCGAAGCGTTTAAAAAGTTGCCATTGCTATCCTGCTGGGGTTAACAGGCCCAAACTAACTGCCGCATCTAATGACAAAAATTAACAGATCAGATTCACCAAATATAGAATACTCAACCACTGAGGCTTTTCACAAATCAGAAATGGTTATGACTCACCATCGCACCCATAGCTGGCTTATCCTGGCGGCAACAACGCTGACCTTGGAACTTGCGGCACTCTATTTTCAGCATGTCATGTTGCTGGAACCCTGCGTGTTGTGCATCTATCAGCGAGTTGCTGTAGGAATACTCTTTGTCGCTTTTCTGACCGGCGCCATCGCCCCCCATCTTTCAATCATTCGCTGGTTCAGCTACCTCATCTGGAGTGCGGGGGCACTCTGGGGTCTCTATCTGGCCATGAAACAGTCAGGACTTCAGCTGGGTATCATTCCACCATCCATGAGCTGTGACGTGAATGCCAAATTCCCGGCCTGGCTGAAACTCGACGAGTGGTTTCCCGCGATCTTTCAGCCTTCGGGTTTCTGCGATGACACGCAGTGGCAATTCATCGGCCTTAGCATGCCGCAGTGGATGATCGTCATCATGCTTGGCTATCTGCTGTTACTCTCGCTTTTTATCTATATGGACATACGTGCCAAAATCACCCGCTGACACTGTTTTTTCAATAATCTTACAACTCTTCACTACCTAGGTAGGCTTTGTAAAACTGCAAAGCGGCTCTGCCACTCTTCGATCCCCCTCTCGCCATGGCAAAATGTTTGGCGGCTTCGTGGAGCCTGTCGCGATCGCCGGAAAAATCCTGAAAATAGTGATCGATAATGGCCAGATAACCCTCCCAGTTAACCGGATAGAAAGAGAGCCATAATCCGAACCGATCAGAGAGTGCCAGCTTCTCCTCCACGGTATCGCCCAGGTGAAGATCCCGCCCCACCAGCACCGCATCCTGGTTATCCTGCATCGATTCCGGCAATAGATGGCGACGGTTGGAGGTCGCATAGATCAGCACATTTTCCGGGGGCGCTTCAATCGACCCATCCAACACGCTCTTTAACGCCCGATATGAGGCTTCGCCCTGCTCGAATGTCATGTCGTCACAAAACACAATGAACTTTTGCGGCAGATCTCGGATCTCATCGACAATCTCCGGCAGCTCCACCAAATCGTTTCGATCCACTTGAATCAGTCTCAAACCCTGGCGCCAATAGTTGTTCAACAACGCTTTGATCAGCGAGGATTTGCCGGTACCACGAGCTCCCCAGAGCAAAGCGTTGTTGGCCCCGGCAGCGTTGAGAAACCGCTCGGTATTTCCAATCAACTGGCGTTTCTGTTCTTCGATACCAACCAGCTGGGAGAGCTCGATCGGATCGATGCGCTCAATCCCCCGCAGGTAGCCCTTGCGCGGACGCCACACAGCGGCATTGATCTTCTGCCAGTCAATCGACATGATTCAGTCACCTTAAATTGTGCAAGGGTTAATTACCGATACCACTTACAGAGTTCTCCAGCGATCGGTGGGACAGACCACTGGTCGAAGTCTTCATCAAAGCTTCACATTCCACAGGTTAGAATTCAACTCCAGCCGTAACATTTGTGAAAGGTAGAGAGGTTTCACCAACCCGCTTGAAAGATCATGAAATGGCTCTACTTATCCATCGGCTCACTATCCATCGTGAGTGGACTGATCACCTTCCTGCTGCCGGTACCCATCGGGGTGCCGCTACTGTTGATCGGCACACCGATCATAATGCGTCACTCCCCTACCGGAAGGCGCTGGATTATGCATCTGCTCAGAAGGTTTCCAGCACTGCGAAAGCGCATCAAGGAGCAGGAGGCGCGTATCGCCAAACGTCTGGATAGCGATCAATCCTGAGGTTTTTTAACCCGGCAGCTGAATAGCGTAGTTATTCAGTCGATGCCGATGGGTAATCAGCTATCGGCCACAACAACACAGTTACGCCCTTTCGCCTTAGCCTCGTACAAGGCATAGTCGGTGCGTTTCAGACAATTATCCAAAACCTCGCCGGGTTGATACAGCGAGACGCCAAAACTGGCGGTTACCACCAGCTGTTTATCAATCAGCGTCATCGGGCTGCCGGAAAGATCATCACACAGACGCTGGGCCAGCAGTCTGGCTTCCGCCAGCTGGGTTTCCGGGCAGAGAATCATAAACTCTTCACCACCCCAACGTCCCAGCTCATCCGCTTCACGAATCCGGCTTTTCAGCTGTTTGACAATGTATCTCAAAACCTGGTCGCCGATATCATGGCCGTAGTTGTCATTGATCTGCTTGAAGTGATCCACATCCAGCAGGATGATACAGAAGCTCTCTGATCCCCGTTCGGTCTGGGAGACCACCTGATCCAGACGCCGGGTCATGGCACGGCGGTTCAGCGAGTTGGTTAGATAATCGATTCGCGAAGTCTCTTCAAGCATCTGTTCGACATGCTTTCTTTCGGCGATCTCCTTCAGCAGCTTTTCATTGGTTTGCACCAGCTCCATGGTACGGTTCTCGACCCGCTCCTCCAGATCATCATGGGCGTTGCGAAGTGCCATCTGATTGGCCTCGATCTGTTGCTGTTTGATCTCCAGTCTTTGTGACATCAAATCATAAGCGCGCGCCAGCTGATCGATTTCATCACCATTGGCCTGTTTACCGTTAGCCTGATCATCGGGGGCTATCCTGGCAAAACGGGTGGTCAGATGGCTGATACGTCGTGTCAGATTTTGCGATAAAAGCCTGCTGAATATCATCGCCAGGATCACAGACAGAGCCAATGACAAAAAGCCGGCGAGTCGAATCTGTTCGAACTTCTTCTTCACCTCATCCGCTCGCATATCGATACCGACCAGATAGTCATCCTTACCCGCCTCTATCGGAGAGTATCCGGATAGAAACACCCCCCAACGGTCTTCAGCCAGCTCCTGGTCGACCGAGGGACGGAGAAACCCTTCCATCAGGGTGTCGATATCAGGCTCATAGATTTCACCCGGTGAAGCCGGATCCTGCATGTCAGAATCCAGTACGAAGGCAGCCTTGTCATCCACCTTTCTCATGACGTAGATAAAGGCGATATCGGGATTGGTTTTCACATAATCCCGAAGTTGTTTGACGTAGTGCTGATAGTTGGGCAACGCCACATCCTTCTCTTCCCTAATCTGATCCAAATGTGCATCCTGCAAACTGCTGCTGATCAGGGATGCGCTGTTTTTCAGCCGCGACTGCAGGGCATCCATCAGATTCTCGATGGCACTATGGTAGAAGTAGCTGCCGACACTTCCGGACACCAAAATAATGGCAGCGAAGTGGCTTAAAAACAGCTTGGTCTGGATAGTGAATCTCATACGGAAGCGTTCTATCTATCTTCTTACAGCACGGTTAGAGGGGCACTCTAGGAACCGCTGCAATCAGTTGCTGGGTATAGTCGTTTTGCGGATTGTTGACGATATCCTCGGTTCTTCCCTGTTCAACAATCTGACCCTGATACATCACCGCAGTACGATCACTGACATATTCAACAACACCGATATTGTGCGTGATGAACAATAGAGTAAGGTTGTGTTGCCGGCGAAGTTCCAACAACATTTTCAGGATCTCAGCCTGCACCGAGACATCCAGTGCACTGGTGATCTCGTCACAGACAATGAATGAAGGTTCGAGGGATAACGCCCGGGCAATACCGATCCGCTGACGCTGCCCGCCGGAAAACTCATGGGGATAGCGCCACAGGGCATCCTCCTCCATCTGTACCTGCTGCAGCAAATCCCTGGCAAGTTCGATACGCTCCTCCCGGTTCTCACCAATGCCATGCACCTTCATCGGTTCGGTAAGAATCGCCGCAATGCTCAAGCGGGGGTTCAATGAGGAGATCGGATCCTGAAAGATGATCTGCATATTACGTCGGAATTGACGCAGCTGGGCCGGTCTCATCCCGGTTATATCGGTGTTGTCGAAGGTGATCTGGCCCGCTGTGGGTTCAGTCAACCTGAGGATGCCGCGACCCAGGGTTGTCTTGCCGCTGCCCGACTCGCCCACCAGAGCAAGAATCTGTCCCCGTGGGATCTCCAGATCGACACCGTCCACCGCCCGAACCTGATCGACAACGCGGCGCAGCAATCCCTTTCTTACCGGAAAATGGATCGCCAGACTATCCAGCCTGACCAAAGGCTGCTGATCCTCCACCGCCTGGTGAGTCTCGGTGCGTGCCAGATTTTCCGGTAACGCAGCAATCAACGACTGGGTATAGGCATGTTCAGGCTTGTGGATTATCTGGTCCGTTGTGCCGGTCTCCACCAGCTTGCCCTGTTGCATTACCCCAACCCGGTCTGCGATCTCCGAGACCACACCGAAATCATGGGTGATGAACAGGATCGCCATCCCGGTACGTTGCTGCAGCGCCTTCATCAGACGCAATATTTCACGCTGCACCGTCACATCCAGAGCGGTAGTCGGTTCATCCGCGATCAACAGATCCGGTTCACAGGCCATCGCCATGGCGATCATCACCCGCTGACGCTGACCACCGGAGAGCTGATGGGGATAGCTGTTGACCCGGGTCTCGGGATCGGGCAGCTGTACATCCTTCAAGGCGTTCATCACCCTCTCCCAGGCTTCGCTCGCCGAAAGTTGAGGAAAGTGGAGCTTGACCGCCTCCAGGATCTGCTCGCCGATGGTGAACACCGGATTCAGCGAGCTCATCGGCTCCTGAAAGATCATCGCAATCCGGCCACCCCGGACCTCACGCATCCTGGACTCTTTCAATGTCGTGAGATCATCCGCTGCGCTATCCCCTGTCTCGAACAGCACCTGACCACTCTGTTTCTGCAAGCCTGACTGAGGCAGCAGCCGCATGATGGAGAGTGCGGTGATCGATTTACCGCTACCCGACTCGCCGACCAGACAGAAGGTCTCCCCCCGCTCGATATCGAAGTCGATGCCATCCACCGCTTTGATCGGTTCCGGTTGGTGTTTGAACCAGGTATGCAGTTGTTTGACGGAGAGCAGCATCAGTTCGACTTACTCAGGTAGGGGTCGATGGCATCTCTTAAGGATTCACCGATCAGATTATAAGCAAATACCGTGAAAAAGATCGCGCCACCGGGAAAGGCCGCCATCCACCAGTTGAAACGGGAAGACTGAACCGCCTGGTTGAGCATCTCCCCCCAGGAGGGATCATCCACCAGACCCAGTCCCAGAAAACTCAGGGTCGCCTCCGCCAGGATCGCCGAGGCAACACCGAAACTCGCGGCCACCAGCACTGGCCCCATACCGTTGGGCAGCATGTGTCTGAACAGTATGGAGGGCAACGGCAGTCCCGCCGCCTCGGCCGCTTGCACGAAATCCTGTTTACGCAGGCGCAGAAACTCGGCGCGCACATAGCGGGCGAAACCGGGCCAGCTGGTGATACCGATGATCACCATCATGATGTAGAGACTGCGACCGAAAAAGGCGACAAAGGTGAGTAGCAGAAACAGGGTAGGCACCGCCTCGAAGATCTCCACCAGACGCATCCCCAGAATATCCACGATGCCGGAAAAATAGCCCATCAGACCGCCGATGATCACGCCGATCACCATCGCAATGCCGGTGGCGACGAAACCGATGCCGAGGGCGATTCTGGAGGCATGGATCATCCGGCTGAGCACATCCGCACCATTCTGTTCAGTGCCGAACCAGTGCGGGCGCTCGGCTTGAGACAGTGGCGCTTCGAGCCCGGTATCCCCCAGATCCCGCTGGTAATCCTTGGGTGAATAGGGAACCGGAGCAAAGACCACCCAATCATAGGCGCCTTCACGCTCGGCGACCCGATACTGCTCATAGATCACCAGTTTGGGAGGATCGACATAGCTGTAGGCCAATCCCCCGCCAATACTCACCATCAACACAAAAAGGCCCAATTTGCGGGCACCACTGATTCGCCAGGGCAGCACCAACAGCAGACTGAAGAAGGCGATCAGAAACAGCACATCCTCGGCCTGCAGATAGGTCAGCACCGGACTGCTCCAGGCTCCGTTCTGGCTGAGCAGCAGTGGAAAACTGCTGGCCAGAAACGGCGCAAAGATACCGATCAACGCCAGTAGGGCAACCCAGCTCAGGCCTAACCTGGCTCCCCAGCGAATGAAGGTCTGGCCGAGAATCCTGCGCCAGTAGCTTTGACGATGGGACGGTTGATCACTCATAGCTCACCCTCGGATCGGCCAGCGCGTAGAGCAGGTCGGCGAGCAGATAGCCCAGCAGGGTCAGCATACCGCCGATCAGGGTGATCGATAGCACCAGTTCCCGGTCCCGGGTCTGTACCGCCTCGACGGCCAGTTTGCCCATCCCCTCGATGCTGAAGATACTCTCCACGATAATCGAACCCGCCAGTAGACTGGGCAGCAGACTGGCGGCCACCGTGATCAGGGGCAACAGGCTGTTGCGAAACACGTGCCGCCAAAGCACCACCGACTCGGCCAGGCCCTTTGCCCTGGCGGTACGGGCATAGTCGGAGAGCAGATTTTCAAGCACTGAGGTACGGGTCAGTTTCGCCAGACCGGCAAAACCGCCGTAGGAGAGACACAACACCGGCAGTGCCAGATGCCACAACCGATCGAACAGGAAGCCCCTCAGCCAGCTCCCCTGCATGCCGTACACAGCCAGCAGCAGACCGACCAGCAATGCACTGCTGAGAAAGCCCAATTGCCGCATCAACAGGTAGTCGGTACTGGCCAGCCAGCCGGCCAACAGGGCAAACAGCAGTGGCATCAGGACAAACAGGGTGATCGACTGTTGGGTCTGCGGCAGGGCCTCGACCATCATATAGCCCAACACGGTCCAGCAGAGCGCAAGAAAAACGACACGCAGCGGCTTGGAGCCACTGCGTCCAATACTCATGAACAGTGCCACCGAGAGCACCAGGCAGATAAACAGCAGGCCCACATCCCAGAGACTCGACCAGTGGGGCAGGAACACCTGATCCAGTACCAGGCGGTCGCTCAGACCGGCGGTGGGGAACCAGTGCCAATACTGCTGATTGGCAAAGAAACCGATCAGCAACACCCCGGCCAGCATGGTGGGCACCGACCAGAGGGCGAGCATGACGATGCCGCTGCTGACATCGAAGGAGCGCCCCCGCTCCACCGCCGCCCGCACCCCCACCAACAACGCAAACATATAGACCAGGGGAATACTCAGTACATTCAGTAACACAGTGATCGGCACCCGCTCTGCCAACAGATCGGTTACCGGTCGCCCGTAGCGGAAACTGCGACCGAAATCGGCGCCCTTGCTGAACGAGAAGCCACTCATCCGGTTCTCTTCATCGAACACAAAACCGATCGGCGAGACATTGTTCAGCCAGCGGAGATATTGCAGATAGGGGGGATCGTCCAGACCGTAGAGCCGATTATAGTAGGCCTCGATCTCCTGCTTGGCCTCCGGGTCCAGATTCTGCCCCTCCACCAGACTCTGGGCACTGATTCCGCCGGGTGAGGAGGCCATCACCACAAACACCACCAGGGTGATTCCCAACAGGGTGGGAACCATCAGCAGCACTCTTCGGATCAGATAGGTCAGCATGCCGCGTTACTGGTTGTAGCGATGTTGATCCGCCGGCACATAGGTCTCCACCGGCAGGCTGTTCAGATTCAGACCCAACTTGGTCGGTACAATGTTGTGAATCCGCCGGTCGATGAAAACCAGGCTTTTACTCCGTTTGAGGAAGGTATAAGGCTGATCGTTGTAAAGCTCCCGCTCGGCAGCCTGCCACAGGGGCATACGCTTCTCCTCGTCCACCGTCGCCCTGGCCTCATCGATCAGCTGATCCAGTTTCTCGTTGCGGTAGCCGATGAAGTTGTTACCCGCATCGGCAATCTGGCTGCTGTGAAACATCTGATAGAGATCGGTCTCGAGACCGCTGGTCCAGCCCAGGGTGATAGCGTCAAAATCCCGCTTTTTCATCAGGTCGATCATCACCGACCACTCCGTTGGCTTGGGTTGTAACAGGATCCCCACACGGGCCATCAGGTCCTTCAGAAAGAGCACCATACGACCGGTGTCCTCATTGGCCTGAAAATAGACAAGGTCAAACTCAAAGGGTGCACCGGACTCATCTTCAAGTATCCCGTCACCATCCCGGTCGGAATAGCCCGCCTCGTTGAGTAACGCCATGGCTCTATTCTGATCGTAGGCTCTGGGCAGCAGATCCGGATTATGCTGTTTGCTGCTGCCGGTAAAGGGGCTCATCGCCACATCCGCATAGCCCAGATAGATCTCCTGATTGATCCGTTCACGGTCGATCAGGTAGGTCATTGCCTGCCTGACCTTTGTATCGGCGAAGCGGGTGGGTTCGTCGCCTCTTTGTTGATTCCAGCCGATATAGCTATAGCCTGCGATCGGACTCATGTATTCCCAACGCTCCGCCTTTTTCGCCAGATCCTTATCCTCAACCAGCTGTTTATACTCTCGGGGGCGGGAGACATAGGTATCGATCTCCCCATTGCGGAACGTGGTCAGGCGGGCACTGTCGTTCTCGATGATGCGCCACAACAGACGATTGTAGGCCGGTTGTATCGGGCCCCAGTAGCGGGGATTGCGCTGCAGTTCGATGATGCCTTTGTCCGGCGACCAGTTGCTTGGATCCTCCAACCGGTAGGGTCCGGATCCCAGTAGCAACCCCTTCGACTGGTTATAGCTGTTCGGCTCTTCCAGATAGGGCTCATAGAAGTGCTTGGGCATCACCGAGATGCCCCCCGCCAGTGCCAGGGCGTTGAAATAGGGCTCGGCGAATTGAAACCGGACGGTCAATCTATCCAGCGCCTCAACGGATTTTATCTTGGCATAGTAGGCCCGCTCCCTGGGCGCCTGAATCGCCGGATTCATAATGAAACTGTAAGTGAATGCCACATCCTCGGCGGTAAGCGGCTTACCGTCTGAAAAGCGCAATCCTTGCCGTAATTTGAAGACGAAGGTCAAACCATCATCGCTGACCTCCCACTCCCTGGCCAACAGACCCTCCCACTCCAGGGTATCGGCATTGCGCACCAGCAGGCTCTCAAGAATATAACCCTGCACGGTGGAAGCGTACACATCTTCAGAAATGAACGGAGTGAGGGATTTCAGATTGACCCCGAACGCCCTGACCAGCCAATCCCCTTCGGCAAAATCCTCTTTTTGGCTGGCCTGATGGGCACGCTCAAAAGCGGCCGGAACCGTTTCGGTTTCATCTGTCTGGGATTGGGCGCTGAGATTGACACCACTCTCCACCCGTCTGCCCAGTGTTCTGAGCTGCATGCCGATATTCCGGATATCCGCTGCCTGCTCCCGCATCAGCTGCTCCATCTGCGCCATCTTTTGCCACTGCCGGTCGACCATGTACATAGCCAAAACAATGGTGATGAGTACCACAGCGAGACCACCGAAATAGAGGATGTCCCGGCCGTTTAAACGACGCTGCATGAATATTCTCCCGAGCTCCAGGTTCAACGGATTGGACCCCTGATCTGCTTATCTTATTCTTTCAATCGATCCAATCTGCATGGTTCATGGCCTAAGGTTGCCGGGTTAACCAATTGGAGTCAATGGAGTGGCACAGACCTGGCAATACATTTTTATTAACCCAGCCACTGAAACGGTCGTCTTGATGCGATGTGACCACTGCCTCGGCATGCTATGCTTTTCGCTGGTTGGGTTTTCCGGTAAGTTACGCTTTTCTCAACAACAAGACGTCTTGCTTATCGAACAGGACAGCCATCCTACTGCTCCTGTTTATTCACTAAACAACGACGCCAGTAAGGAATTTTCAATGGGTTTTTTACAAGATAAACGCTTTCTTATCGTTGGCATCGCCAGCAATCGCTCCATCGCCTGGGGGGTTGCCGAAGCGATGCACAGGGAGGGGGCAGAACTCGCCCTGACCTATCAGACAGAGAAACTGAAAAAGCGGGTAGATGACGCCGCTGAAAAATTCTCGGCGTCGATCGTAGCGCCACTCGATGTCACCGATGATCAACAGATTGCTGATCTATTCGACACCATAGAGAAAGAGTGGGGATATCTTGACGGTATTGTCCATGCGGTCGGCTTTGCCCCCAGAGACCATCTGGAGGGAGGCTATCTTGATAATCTGACTCGGGAGGGCTTCGCCCTGGCCCATGACATCAGCTCATACAGCTTTGCCGCACTGGCCAAAGCAGGCCGTTCACTGATGCAGGGACGTAATGCCGCCCTGGTGACCATGAGCTACCTGGGTGCGGTACGAACAGTGCCCAACTACAATGTGATGGGGGTCGCCAAAGCCAGCCTCGAGGCGAGTGTGCGCTATCTGGCCGATTCACTGGGCCCGGAAGGCATCCGGGTGAATGGCATATCGGCCGGTCCGATCCGCACCCTGGCCGCATCCGGCATCAAGGATTTCAAAGGCATGTTGGACGAAGCGGAGAAGAAAAACCCGCTGCGCCGCAATGTCAGCATCGCGGAAGTGGGTAATGCCACCGCCTTTATCTGTTCCGACCTGGCCTCAGGCATCACCGGCGACATCCTCTATGTCGACTCCGGCTACCACATCCTCGGCATGGCCTGACCATCTAGCAAGATTGAATTGAGATGATGAGGTGCGGCTTGACGCCGCGCCTTTTTTTATTTGTTAAGTCCGCAAATGAACGCTAATAAACGCAAATGTTTTTAATGATGCGGATAGGCCTGGAGTAATTGAATTAAGCCGCGAATGGACGCCAATCACCGCCAATATGCGCAAATATACACTGTGCATGTGAAATAAGATCCAAATTTCAATTTGCGTTTCTTATTTGCGTTTTTAGCGTTCATTTGCGGATAGAATTTTTCTTAAAAACTACTCACTATCCTGCTTAAGAAGGATCTGCACATCGGCACGGGATTCAAGATCTTCCAGCACCCGATCGTAGTAGTTTCTGCCATACAGACGCCGCATATTTTCGAGCTGCTGTTTTTTCGCCTCATCCGCAGCCGATTCACCTTCAGTAACTTGTGAGAGTACGAATACGGCAAAGTCACCCTGAGCCAGCTTAACACGGCTTGAGGTGACCTCTCCCGGTTGCGGCTTTGCCGTACGGAACAGTTCACTCGACAGGGCCGGTGGCAATTCTCGGCTGTTACGGGTTACGGTGATCGGTCCGGTTACCGGATAAGTGCCAGCCACTTGCATCAGCGGATTGGTGCTGGAAATTTCAGCCACACGCTTGTCGGCTTCCGCTCCGGCCTGCTGTTCCGCTTTCTGCTTGGTGAGCAATTCAACAATCCGGCTCCGTACATCGTCCAGGGGCTCGACTGAAGCCTCCTGATGATCCACTACACGAACCACCACCGAACTGGTGGAGTCGAGTTCGATCAATTCACTGTTGTTACGCTCCTGCAGAACATCGTCACTGAAGGCTGCACCCAACACTTTGGGTTTAGCCAGTGGACCGGCCTGCTGATCTCTGGTCATCCATTCGCTCTCTTCCACGGTCAATCCGAGCGCTGATGCGGAGGATTCCAGAGAGGTTGGATCATCATAACTCAGGTTGGCCAACTCCTCAGCCATTTCAAAGTAGAGTTTTTCACCTTCAGCCAGGCGGAAACCTTTCTCTACTTCCGCTTTGGCCTCGTCAAACGGCTTAACACTGCCAGCCTTTATCCCGGTCAGTTTAATCAGATGAAAACCGAAGTTACTGCGCACCGGATCACTGACAGCACCCTCTTCGAGACTGAACGTGGCGTTTTCGAAGGCCGGATCCATTATGCCTTTACCAAACATCCCCAGGTCACCCCCTGAAGCGGCCGAGCCGGGATCCTGGGAGTGCTGCTTGGCCAGTTCGGCGAAGGACTCCCCTGCACGAATCTTTTCCGCCAAATCTTCAATCTTCTGTTTGGCTTCATCAACCGTCGCCTGATCAGCATCGGCGGTAACCTGGATCAGAATATGGCTCGCCTGTCGCTGTTCGGGCAGACCGTAGAGATCCTGGTTGTCGTCGTAGTAGCCGCGCAGCAGCTCATCGTCGACTTCGACTGTCTCGCCGATCGCCTCAGCGTCCAGCAGGATATATTCAAGTTTGATCTTTTCCGGCGAAATAAAAGCGCTTTCGTTGCTTTCGTAATAGGACGCCACATCACTGTCGGTGACGGCATTCTCCACAATATAGTCGGCAGCCGGTATGGTGAAATAGGTGATTTCCCGGGTCTGCTTCTGTAATCGATCGCTCTCACGGACTTCACGGGGCGTGATGAAAGTGCCGCTTTCCACCGCCTGGGTCAGCTGCTCGGCCACCAGGGCACGTCTAACACGATCTTCAAAACCGGCCGGTGAGAGTCCCTGCAGCTGCAGTGAGCGCTCATAGGTCTGTTGATCGAAGCGACCATCCTTGTGAAAGATGGACATGCTCAGAATGGCCGCCTGGATCATGCTGTTACCGGCACGCAGCCCCATCTCGTGGGAGGCCTGCTGCAGTACTTCATCGTTGACCATGCGGTTGAGCACCTCTTTTCTCATCCGCACATCGTCAAACAGTTCCGGCCGATAGGCCGAACCCAGCTGATCCCGCAGCTGCTGACGAAAACGTTGAAACTGGGACTCCAGACTGCGCTCAGTAATCTCCACACCATTGACTGTCGCAGCAAGGGGCTCTGAACCGATTCCAAGGTAAGACTGTATACCCCACAGTGCAAATGGGATTGAGATGAGGATGACGATTGCCCAAGCGATCCAGCCCTGAGCCTTATCTCTGATTTCCTGAAGCATGATCAGTGACTCGAAATATTATTATTACCAGGATCGAGATCCGGGTATCTGGTTAAACAAAAACGGGGTATCTGGTTGAGATACCCCGTTATTGATTAATGTTGGCGGAGCGGACGGGACTCGAACCCGCGACCCCCGGCGTGACAGGCCGGTATTCTAACCAACTGAACTACCGCTCCTAATTGGTGGGTGCTGCAGGGATCGAACCTGCGACCCTCGCCTTGTAAGGGCGATGCTCTCCCAGCTGAGCTAAGCACCCCGGTAGAAGGCGCGCTAGTTTATTGCATCCTTCAACGCTTTACCAGCTTTAAATGACGGGATTTTCGATGCTTTGATCTTAATCGTCTCTCCGGTCTGGGGATTGCGGCCTTCGCGGGCAGCGCGTTCTTTCACGGAAAAGGTGCCAAATCCCACCAGAGAGAGCGTATCACCGGCTTTCATCGCGTCAGTCACAGCGTTGACCATACCGTCAAGCGCCCGTCCTGCAGCGGCCTTGGAAATATCCGCGGATTCCGCCATTGCCTCAATTAGTTCGGCCTTATTCATTAATCAGTTTCCCCTATGGTCTGGGCGGATCATTCCGCCTTACGAATTATATCTAATGGCCCCGCAGGGCCCGAAACGCCAGAGTTTATACCGGCTGCCAGATAGCCTGTCAAGCAATGGCCTACGCGATAATGCTGCAATAAGCCAAGCTGTGACAGGTCTTCATGTTCTAAATTAACGGTGTATTAATGTTTGGTGGGCGCGCCGGCCTTTTTGCCAGCCTCCTGGCTGCGCTTTCTACTCGGTTTTTCAGCCTCTCCAGACTCCTTCTCCTTCTTCGGCTGAGGGGTGTCATTGAGTGCGATTTGTAACACCTCATCGATCCAGCGGACCGGTATAATTTCCAGGTTCTGCTTGATATTCTTTGGAATTTCAACAAGATCCCTTTCATTCTCTTCCGGAATAATGACTGTAGCGATACCGCCCCGGTGGGCAGCGAGCAACTTCTCCTTGAGTCCGCCGATCGGCAGCACTTCACCGCGCAGGGTAATCTCGCCGGTCATTGCCACATCCGCTTTCACCGGAATCTTGGTCAATGCCGAGACCAGACTGGTACACATGCCGACACCGGCACTGGGACCGTCTTTCGGAGTAGCCCCTTCCGGTACATGGATATGCACATCGTATTTCTGATGGAATTCCTCTTCCAGGCCGAGGGACTCGGCACGGCTTCTGACCACTGTCATGGCCGCCTGAATCGACTCCTGCATAACCTCACCCAACTGGCCGGTGTGGCTCAATCGGCCCTTACCGGGCATCAGAGCCGCCTCGATGCGCAGCAATTCGCCACCCACCTCGGTCCAGGCCAGACCGGTGACCTGACCCACCTGGTCGTGCTCGTCGGCCCGCCCATAGCGAAAACGCTTCACGCCCAGGTAGTCTTCGAGACGCTTGGGTGTCAGGGTGACCTTGGACTTACTCTTCTTCAGCAGAATCTCTTTGACCACCTTACGACAGATCTTGGCGATCTCCCGCTCCAGGTTTCTCACCCCCGCCTCACGGGTGTAGTAACGAACGATATCGCGAATCGCCGACTCTCTTACGATCAGCTCTTCCGGTTTCAGACCATTGTTCTCCATCTGCTTGCGCACCAGATAGCGCTCGGCAATGTTGACCTTCTCATCCTCGGTGTAGCCGGAGAGACGAATCACTTCCATACGATCCAGCAGGGCCGCCGGGATATTCAATGTGTTGGCGGTGGCGACGAACATCACCTCTGAAAGATCGAAATCGACCTCCAGGTAGTGATCGTTGAAGGTATGGTTCTGTTCCGGATCCAGTACTTCCAGCAGGGCCGAGGCAGGATCACCCCGGAAGTCCATTGCCATCTTGTCGATTTCATCGAGCAAAAACAATGGGTTACGCGTCTTGACCTTACTCAGGTTATTGATAATCTTGCCGGGTAACGCACCGATGTAGGTACGACGATGGCCGCGAATTTCTGCCTCATCTCTGACCCCGCCCAGGGCCATACGGGTGAATTTACGGTTGGTCGCCCGGGCAATGGATTGTCCCAGTGAGGTCTTACCCACACCTGGAGGCCCGACCAGACAGAGGATCGGCCCCTTCAGCTTGCGCACACGCTGCTGTACGGCCAGGTATTCAAGAATACGCTCTTTGACCTTGTCCAGGCCGTAGTGGTCCTCATCGAGCACTTGATTGGCGGCACCGATGTCATTGCGAATCTTGCTGCGTTTCTTCCAGGGCAATCCGACCAGGGTGTCGATATAGTTGCGCACCACGGTCGCTTCGGCTGACATCGGCGACATCAGCTTGAGTTTGTTCAGTTCGTTGTTGGCCTTCTCCTTGGCCTCTGAGGTCATCCCCGCATTTTCGATCTTTTTGGTCAGATCCTCGATTTCGTTGGGTGCATCGTCCATTTCACCCAGCTCTTTCTGAATGGCCTTCATCTGCTCATTCAGGTAGTACTCCCGCTGATTCTTCTCCATCTGACGTTTGACCCGCCCACGGATCCGCTTCTCCATCTGCAGGATATCGTTCTCACCCTCCATCAGCCCCATCAGATGCTCCAGCCGTTCCCTGACATTGGGCATCTCCAGCACATGCTGCTTCTCCTCAAGCTTGAGGGACATATGCGCGGCAATGGTGTCGGCCAGACGACTGGGATCGTCGATACTGGAGAGCGAGGTCAGCACCTCAGGTGGTACTTTTTTGTTCAGCTTGACGTATTGATCGAACAGATTGGTGGCCGAGCGCATCAGCACTTCGGTCTCCCGGCCGGCCAGATCGATACTGTCGGTGAGGGTTTCAAGGCGGGCGGTGAAGAAATCGTCGTTCTCTACAAATTCGATGATCCTGGCCCGTTCTCCCCCTTCAACAAGTACTTTGACGGTTCCGTCGGGAAGTTTCAGCAGCTGCAGGATGTTCGCCAGGGTACCGATGGCGTACATATCGTCGATATCCGGATCATCCACATCGGCGCTTTTCTGTGCCGCCAGCAGGATCTGCTTGTTGCTCTGCATGGCGGAATCGAGGGCCTGGATCGACTTGTCCCGGCCAACGAACAAGGGAATAACCATGTGAGGATAGACAACCACATCACGCAGCGGCAGTACCGGAACGATGTTGGCCGTATCTCTTGTCAAACCGGTGTCTTTATATTCTTGACCCATTCACTTGTCCTCATTAGGCAGCAGCCTGCCTGAAAATACATCAACTGCAGGTACTACAGTGTCAATACAGGGATTTGCATCTGACAGGCATCTGTCGATCAGCCTGCAGCGTTTTTTCTGATGGTTGATTAATGTATATATGGCCTATAGCCGGATGTTTCAAGTCTATTCCTGGATATCAATCAACGGTAAAAACTAAACAGGAATCGTGCCATATCCACCAGAGATCGCCCGGCAACGACCACATGTCGCCCAGGCATATCTTTAACTCCGGTAAAATGGTTAGACAGATCAATCAGATGCAGCAATCTGCTTATCGTTGTTTTCGTAGATCATCAAAGGATCCGATTCACCGGCGATCACGCCTTCATCCACAACCACCTTGGTGACTTCATCCATTGAGGGCAAATCATACATAGTGTCGAGTAACACTTGCTCCAAAATGGTACGCAGACCACGTGCACCGGTCTTCCGCGCCATGGCTTTGCGGGCAATTGCTCGCAGTGCATCATCCCTGAGCTCCAGTTCACAGCCCTCCATTTCGAACAGACGGGCATACTGTTTGCTGAGTGCATTCTTCGGTTCGGTGAGAATTTTGACCAACGAGTCTTCATCGAGCTCCTGAAGTGTGGCCACTACCGGCAGACGACCGACAAATTCGGGTATCAGACCGTATTTGATCAGGTCCTCAGGCTCCACATCGACAATGATGTCACCGACCGAGCGGGAGTCGTCTTTACTTTTCACCTCGGCTGAGAAGCCGATTCCACCCTTTTCTGAGCGGTCTTTGATGACCTTTTCAAGCCCGGCGAAGGCACCACCTACAATAAACAGGATATTTGAGGTATTGACCTGCAGGAACTCCTGCTGAGGATGTTTTCTGCCACCCTGGGGCGGTACTGAGGCGACCGTACCCTCGATCAGTTTCAGCAGCGCCTGCTGCACCCCTTCACCAGACACATCACGGGTGATGGAGGGATTATCCGATTTACGGGAAATCTTATCGATTTCATCGATGTAGACAATGCCGGTCTGTGCCTTTTCAACATCATAGTCGCACTTCTGCAGCAACTTCTGAATGATGTTTTCCACATCCTCACCCACATAACCCGCTTCGGTCAGGGTGGTGGCGTCGGCGATGGTGAAGGGCACGTTCAACATTCTGGCCAGGGTTTCCGCCAGCAGGGTTTTACCCGAGCCGGTGGGGCCGATCAGCAGAATATTCGATTTGGCCAGTTCGACTTCGTTGTCCTTGCCGATGACATCGAGTCGTTTGTAGTGGTTGTAGACCGCCACAGAGAGCACCTTCTTCGCTCTCTGCTGACCGATAACATATTGATCCAGGGTCTTTTTTATTTCATGTGGCTTCGGCAGTTTGTTGATGCTGTCCTCACCCGGCTCCTGCATCTCCTCGCGGATGATGTCGTTGCAAAGTTCGACGCACTCATCGCAGATAAAAACGGAAGGGCCGGCAATCAGTTTCCGCACCTCATGCTGGCTTTTGCCGCAAAAGGAGCAATACAACAGCTTGCCGTCGTCACCTTTACCGCTCTTGTCACTGCTCATATTTCACTCCTTCAAGCCAAAATCAATCTGCTTTTTATTTCAATCATATCTAACTGCACCTAGATGGCAAGGTTAGTGATTAAAAAACACTGACTTGATAACACGCCATCCATTGCCCGTAAAAGCTGCATCACAGAAATCGATGTCAGCTGCTCTCACTACCACCACGATCGGACAATACCGAGTCGATCAGGCCATAGGCTACCGCTTCCTCGCCACCCATGAAATTATCCCGCTCGGTATCTTCCGCAATTTTTTCCAGGCTCTGGCCGGTATGATCGGCCAGAATGGTATTCAGCCGCTGTCTCAGCAGCAGAATCTCTTTCGCATGGATCTCAATATCCGTTGCCTGCCCCTGGAAACCGCCCAATGGCTGATGAATCATCATCCGCGAATTCGGCAGACAGTAACGTTTGCCCTTGGCTCCGCCGGAGAGCAACAGCGCCCCCATGCTCGCCGCCTGGCCGATACACATGGTACTGACGTCAGGCTTGATGAACTGCATGGTATCGTAGATCGACAGGCCGGCTGTAACTGAGCCGCCGGGCGAGTTGATATAGAGATGGATATCCTTGTCCGGGTTTTCCGATTCAAGAAACAGCAGCTGGGCCACGACCAGATTGGCCATATGGTCTTCCACCGGTCCGACCAGAAAGATCACTCGCTCTTTCAGCAACCGGGAGTAGATGTCAAAGGAGCGCTCACCCCGGGCGGTCTGCTCGATAACGATCGGCACAAGACCCAGGCCTTTTGCGTCCGGCATTCCTGACACTGTATCAATCATGGTCTAAGTTTCCCCTCTCCTTTCAACCCTGCTCCGTCAGTTCGGCAAAGGTTGTCTGCTCTTCAGTGACTGTAACCTGTTCCAGCACCCAGTCTACCACCTGATCTTCCATCACGACATTCTGCACGGCGGCCAGCTGTTTTTCGTCGTTGTAGTAGTAGTTGACCACCTCTTCAGGCTTCTCATAACTGGCTGCAAACTCTTCAATTCTCTGCTTCACACGATCGTTATCGACCTGAATGTCGTTTTGCTTAATGATTTCACCAATAAGCAAGCCCAGAGTAACCCGTTTTTTTGCCTGGTCTTCAAACATCTCCCGGGGCAGCTCAAAGGATCCTGCGCCCTGGGCCAGCTGCTGACGGGTCTGATTCCGTAGCGCCTCGATCTCCTGATCGACCATCGCTGAAGGAATATCGATCGGATTCTGCTCAGTCAACAGATCCATTGCCTGGTTCTTAATACGAGCCTCAATCCGCTGTGCAAGTTCACGTGACATGTTTTCACGCACATCGCTCATCAGCTTGTCGACACCCTCTTCGGCACCAAACTCCTTAGCAAATTCGTCATCGACTTCCGGCAGCACCTCTTCGGAGATGTCGTTGATCTCTACTTCGAACGTTACCGGTTTACCGGCCAACTCTTCCACCCGGTAGTTTTCGGGGAATTTCAGGTCGATTGAGGATTTATCCCCTTTCGACTTGCCGATCAGGGCGGATTCGAAACCTTCGATCATACGACCGGAGCCCAGCACCAGATCCACATTCTCTGCGCTGCCACCCTCGAAGGCCTCTCCGTCGACGGTACCCTTGAAACTAATCTTCACCTGATCGCCTTCAGCCGCATCGCGCTCCACGCTGCTCCAGGTCGCACGCTGTTTGCGCAATTTCAGCAGCATCTCTTCCACATCCTGATCGGCGATCTCGGCCACCGGACGCTTGATCTCCCCGGAGAGCGAGTTCAGGGTGATCTCAGGCATCACCTCGACAGTCGCCACGTAGCGAAACAGACCATCCTCTTCGTTGGACTCGCCAGGTTCGATTTTTGGCATGCCTGCAGGCTGCAGTTTCTCCTGCTGAATCGCCTCCTGATAACTGGTTTCGATCATCTGACCGTAGACCTCCTGCAGCACCTGCCCGCCGTAGTTACGGCGCAGCAGTTTCATCGGCACCTTACCGGGGCGGAAACCATCCAGCTTGGCGGTTCGGCCAATCTGCTGTAGGCGCTTTGTCACTTCCGCATCGATCTGCTCTGCAGGCAACTCGACGGTTAGACGTCGCTCAAGCCCTTCTCCCGATTCCACCGAAACTTGCATGTATCTTCTCCTGACAGCCTTATCTGTCACTAATTATCTGAATTAAGGAAAAACTGGAAATTTCCTGTCGATCGCCATCGGCAACCGCAGTTGAAATGGTGCGAAAGGAGAGACTCGAACTCTCACGGGTTACCCCACAGGAACCTAAATCCAGCGCGTCTACCAATTCCGCCACTTTCGCTGCTTTCGTATTGATTCTCAACAGTCCAGGGAGATCATTTAACCGACCAAACCCAAATAACACAGCTGAGAACTGACCATTATAACGACCAATGGAGCAACTCTCCAAGCCCAATGTCGATTAAAACGGTGATTGAGCTGCCCTGGCCCATTGGACAGCACGGATCTATATCCACAAAACACTTGAATTCAAGGAGTTATCTCTCCATCCAAATCTCACCGAAGAGACCGTTTTTTACCAATCCCGAATCACCTATCCGATCATGTGAGCGGCCGGGATCAACTCACCTCAACCCGGTCCACCCGCTGGAACCCCCTGGGGAGCTTTGCCCCGCGACGTCCCCGCTCTCCCTGATAACCATCCAGATCGGCTGGTTTCAATACGATATAGCGCTTGCCGGCATGGGCGGTCAGACTGCCACCTTTGGGCACCACCGCAATCGCCACCACGAACTCCTCTCTGGCCGCCACCCGTTTCGGCGCAATGGCGATGATCTTGTTACCCTTGCCCTTGGAGAGCTTGGGCAACTCCCCAACCGGAAAGACCAACATCCGGCCTTCGTTGGAGATCGTCACGACACGATCGCTCTCCACATCGGCAATCAGCTCCGGCATCAGCACCTGAGACCCTTTCGGCAGGGTCAGCAGTGCCTTGCCCGATTTGTTCTTCGCCAGCATATCCGCCAGCTTGACCCGAAATCCGTAACCCGCGTCCGAGGCCAACAGATACTCCTGCTGACTGTCACCGCCAATCACCGCCTTGAAGGTCGCACCGGTTGCCGGTGAGAGCCGCCCGGTCAGCGGTTCACCCTGGCTGCGGGCCGACGGCAGAGTATGCGCGGGGAGCGAGTAACTGCGACCGTTGGAATCCAGAAACACCGCCTGCTGATTGCTGCGCAGACGGGTTGCTGCAAGAAAACCATCCCCGGCCCGATAGTTCAAACCGGTGGGATCGATCTCATGGCCCTTTGCTGTTCGAGCCCAGCCCATCTCCGAAAGCACCACAGTGACCGCTTCACTGGGGGTCAGATCGGTCTCATCGAGGGCCTCCGCCGCCTCACGCTCGACGATTGGGGAACGGCGATCGTCACCATACTTTTCTGCATCCGCCTGTAGCTCTTTTCGGATCAGGGTACGCATACGCTGTTTGGAACCCAGCAGCTTTTCGAGTGATTTCCGCTCTTTCTCCAACTCCTCCTGCTCACCCTTGATCTTCATCTCCTCCAGCTTGGCCAGGTTGCGCAAGCGGAGGTTGAGGATAGCTTCAGCCTGTATATCCGAGAGGGAGAAGCGTTTAATGAGCTCTGCCTTGGGATCGTCCTCGTAGCGGATGATCGCAATCACTTCATCGATATTCAGAAAGGCAACCAGATAACCTTCAAGAATGTGCAACCGGTCCAGCACTTCGTTGAGCCGGTACTGCAGTCTCCGGCGAACGGTTTCGGTACGGAAACTGAGCCACTCGACCAGCAGCGAGCGAAGATCCTTGACCGCCGGACGACCATCGATGCCGATCAAGTTGATATTGACCCGATAGCTGCGCTCCAGATCGGTGCTGGCAAACAGATGGGACATCAGCCGCGCCACGTCGACCCGGTTGGAACGGGGCACGATTACCAGACGGGTGGGATTTTCATGATCCGATTCGTCACGCAGATCTTCCACCATCGGCAACTTTTTGGCCTGCATCTGGCCGGCGATCTGTTCCAGTATCTTTGCCCCTGACACCTGGTGAGGCAGTGCCGTCACGATAATATCGCCATTCTCCCGGTCGAAACGGGCGCGCATTCGAATCGAGCCATGGCCGGTCTCGTAGACCTTGGCCAGCTCCGCAGGCGGCGTCACGATCTCCGCCTCGGTGGGGTAGTCCGGCCCGGGTATGTGGGTCATCAGATCTTCCAGAGTGGCCTTTGGCGACTCCAGTAGATGGATACAGGCGTTGGCGACTTCCCGCAGGTTGTGTGGCGGGATATCCGTGGCCATGCCCACGGCGATACCCGAAGAGCCGTTCAGCAGCACATTCGGCAATCTTGCCGGCAGTATCTTGGGCTCCTTGAGGGTGCCGTCGAAATTGGGCATCCACTCCACTGTCCCCTGTCCCAGTTCCGAGAGCAGGGTCTGGGCATAGGCCGTCAGCTTCGATTCCGTATAGCGCATCGCGGCAAACGATTTGGGATCGTCCGGGGAACCCCAGTTGCCCTGCCCGTCCACCAGCGGGTAGCGGTAGGAGAAGTTCTGTGCCATCAGCACCATCGCCTCATAACAGGCCGTGTCGCCATGAGGGTGGAATTTACCGAGTACATCACCGACGGTACGGGCCGACTTCTTGAACTTGGCGCCCGCACTCAGACCCAGCTCAGACATGGCATAGACAATCCGCCGCTGTACCGGCTTCAGTCCATCGCCGATGTTCGGCAGGGCGCGGTCGAGAATCACATACATGGAATAGTTCAGGTATGCCTTCTCGGTAAACTCATTGAGGGGAACCCGTTCGATTCCCTCTAAGCTATGATCGATATCGTCACTCATCTGATCTGTAGGTTACTACTGGCCTGAAAGAGGCCAGATGATACGGAAAGCCGGAGAGATAGGGAATACGTGATCAGTAACTGACCGAGGAAATGATCAGAAAAGCCGTCAATGGCAACAGGTAACTGAGGCCGCCCAGCCAGTAGAGTGACTGGCTCAGCTGAACGCCGAATAGCGCCGTCAGGGCAAACAGTGCCCCCAGCAGACAGCCCCACAGCAGTGCTGCAAAGATACCCCACTGCAAAAAATGACGGCGCTGAAAACTACGCTGAATAAAGCCCCTGAGGATCTTCAGACTGACCAACCAGCCGATCCCCAACAGAATCATGTAGAGCAGACCAGCTGTTTCGCCGAAAAACATCGACAGATGGAAGACCAATTGGACAATCAGGATCAAAACAAACAGCAGACCATAGCCGACATAACTTAAAGGGGTCACCTTCAACCAGATGGGCATGTAACTCAGACTGAATCCCAAAAAGAGTGTTGGGGTGATTGCAAACAACAGATTCAGCAAAGGCCATTGCAGGGAAGCAGGCGGATAGAAGCGCCACTGTACCAGTGCAAACAGTAAACTCAGCAGCCCAGCAGCAGACAGCAGTCTCAACGGACTCTCGGCCAGCCAGTTCCAGAGAGGAAGGGAACGACTGCGAGCGACATTGGCCGATGATGGAATGGTGATACACATGATGGAACAGTATCGCCACTGACCCGCCTCAGTCACCATGACATCCATCAATAGGCTAAAGGGGTATTCCTGCTCCGAATGGCACTTATTCTTAAATTAGAGAATAAACCGCAAATGAACGTCAATCACCGCAAAATGCCGCGAATGACTTTCACATGGCGGCCTCGATTTGCGTAGATCCGCGGTGATTAGCGTATATTTGCGGTTAATCTCTTAGGGTGGCCCGACTTCTCCAGCAGAATCGGGGCGTAGATGCCTTTAAGTCTGTGCCATTGGTCCCTGCCCCTATCCTAGCGATGGGTTATTCCCGTAGAATCCCACCCATCAGACAACCGGATAACAACAGGAAATGACCATGCCCCCTCCGTTCGCCACACCCCAAGATGCCGAAGATGCCTACTACGATGCCATCGATGATCGAGACCTGGGTGCCATGATGGCGGTCTGGGAAGCGAGTGACGAGATCCTCTGCCTACTGCCGATGATGCCGGCCCAACGTGGCAAAGCCGCCATCGAGACAGCCTGGGGCGCCCTGCTGAACGAGGATGTCAAACTGGATATAGAGATCAAACACCTGAGTTGGATCGAGACTGAAGCGGTCGCCATCCACTTGGTCGAAGAGCTGGTCAAAGCCGACCCGGAAACCCCGCCTCACCCGGTCTACGCCACCAACATCTATCGCAAGAGTGATCAGGGTTGGTACCTGGTGATGCATCAGAACTCACCCACACCACCTCCCGGATTGCAGGTCTGATGGAAAATCACAAACTGGTAATGCCCCAACACCTCAACCAGTATGGCTATCTGTTCGGTGGCAACCTGCTGAAATGGGTCGACGAGTATGCCTGGATCGCGGCGGTTCATGACTATCCGGGTCGTCACTTTGTGACGATCGGACTGGACCGGGTCACCTTTCATCGCAGTGTCAGAGAGGGTGTGATACTTCGCTTTGACATCCAACAAAGCAAACAGGGTGATTCCTCGGTGGATTACCGGGTTAAGGTCTATGCGGAAGACTCGGAGACCGGTGAGGAGGAGAGCGTATTCACCACCACCATCACCTTCGTCTGTCTGGATGAGACAGGCAACAAAACCACCATCTGAACCGGACACAGGGTCAATCGCACAACCAACCTCTCAGTTTGCACGTCGGGACCAGTAACCGGCCAGCATGGAACCGCTCAGGTTGTGCCAGATAGAGAAGATCGCACCGGGTAGTGCCGCAGCAGCGGAAAAGTACTTCACCGACAGGGCAACCCCCAGGCCTGAATTCTGCATACCCACCTCAATCGCCAGGGTACGGCTCAGTCGTTGATCCCAACCCAAGCTGCGGGAGATCCAATACCCCCCGGCCAGGCCAATCAGATTATGCAGTATCACGGCCAGTGCCAGCAGCATTCCCATGTTGGCGATATTGGACTGATTCAGTGCTACCACAATGCCGATGATCACCACGATGGCGAGGATGGAGATCAATGGAAAGAGGGGTTTTATCGGCTTGAGCCTGGGACCATAAAAGGTATTGACCAGAACTCCCAGCGAGACCGGCAGCAGAACGATTTTAAATATCGACCAGAGCATGCTCTCGACCGGCACCGGAACCTTCTGCCCCACGTAGAGCCAGGTCAGCAGCGGGGTGGCGACGATCGCCAACAGGGTTGATACCGTGGTCATGGTAATGGAGAGGGCCACATCCCCCCGTGCCAGATAACAGACCACATTCGAGGCGGTGCCACCCGGACAGGCACCGACCAGTACCAGACCAGCCATGAGATAGGGTGGCAATGCAAGCAGTTCCGCAATCAGCCAGGCGATCAAAGGCATCAGCGCAAACTGCAGTAACACCCCAACGCCGATGATCTTCGGCCGCTGAAATACCCTTTTGAAATCTTCCAGACTCAGGGTCATACCCATGCCGAACATCACCAGACCCAACAGCGGAATGATTGCAGGTTTCAGTGCAACAAACGGAGCGGGATAGAGATAGGCAACGGCAGACAACAGCACGGCCCACAACGGAAAGAGTCGAGTTATTTGGTGAATCATCTGGCCTGCAACACGATAAGGATCTTCAGTTGCAGGAGTCTCCGGCCTGACGCGCTGTTCGTCAAGCCGGAGAAAATCTGCCTGCCCCTTGCCGTGGCGGAACGGAATCGCGGCCAACAGATCCTGAGTCTACCCAGGCCGGCAATCAAACCGCCTGTTTCAATCGGTCGGTAGACCAGCATCCCGACTCGATCATACGTTTCACATAGACCTGGAAGTCGGTGGCCGGTCTTGCCAGTGCCGCTTCAACACCCTTTTGTACCTGGCTGTTTCTGCCATCCAGAACCTCACTGAAAAGCTCCTTCAACAACCACTGCATCGGCTCGGGAACACCCTGCTGATCGAGCAGATCAAGGTAATCATCGATCGGCACCTGGGTATATTTAACCGGTCTCTGCAAGGCTTGCGACAGCTCTCGCATGCAATCCGCAAAGGTCATGGCACGAGGTCCGGTCACTTCATAGATTCGATTGCGATGTTTTGCATCGGTCAAACAGGCAACCGCCACATCCGCGATATCCTCTGCATCGATGAAAGGTTCCGGGATATCTCCCGCCGGCAGTACCAACTCTCCCTGCAGAATCCCATCGATCATGAAACTCTCACTGAAGTTCTGAAAGAACCAACTGGCCCTGACGATGTTCCAGGCGATGCCGCTGTTGATGACAATCTCTTCCGCCCGCCGGGCACCGGCTTCACCCCGCCCCGAGAGCAAGACCAGATGTTCCACGCCTGCTTGTTTGGCCATCAGCGTAAAGGCTTCAATGTCATCTTCTGCCTGGGCTAGTGCCAGGTCCGGCTGATAGGTGACATAGACTGCCCCGACTCCCTGCAGTGCCGGCCCCCAGGTCTCCCGCTGCTGCCAATCGAACGACAATTCCGTTGATCGTGAAACAGCCCTGGTCTGCACACCCATCGACTCCAACCGTTGCAGTACACGTCGACCCGTTTTGCCATACTTGCCAATAATCAGTATCGGTTTGTTCGTCATAATCCACTCTCCTTTACGAGGTTAATCGTTGATAAACTCTGCCTAAATGCACATGAGTTGATCCTAGGTAACAACGCACAGACCAACCATGGCTGTTTGTCTATATTTATATGCAGCTCGTCCAAATCGAAGGACCCTATGACCACCGAGCCCAAATCCACAATCGCAGATGTATCTGACCCGATCGGGGAAGCGCTTCACTTGCTGAAGCTGAATGGCACCTACTACTGCCGTTCAGAGCTGAAAGCGCCCTGGGGGGTATCGCTGCCACCCTTCGAAGGCCACATGATGTTTCATGTGGTGACCCGGGGTGAGTGCTGGCTGGAGGTCGCGGGCGAAAAACCCTGCCTGCTGAAACAGGGTAGCCTGGCCCTGGTACCCCATGGTAAAGGCCATGAAGTTAGCAGTGAATTACACCACCAGACCACACCGTTGTTTGACATCCCGGTCGAGTCGGTCAGTGAACGATATGAAATCATGCATCATGGCGGTAACGGTACATTGACCCAGCTGACCTGTGGGCTGGTACGCTTTGACCATGTTGCCGGACAGCAGGTGGTCGCCCTGCTGCCGCAGGTGTTGAAGATCGATACCTGGAAAGAGGATGAGAGCAGTTGGATCCAGAATACCCTGCAGTTGATCACCCGTGAGGCGCGGGAACTGCGTCCCGGCGGTGAAACGGTGATCACCCGGCTGGCTGACATTCTGGTGATCCAGGCCATTCGTTCTTGGCTAGACTCGCTAAGCGGACCACAACCGGGCTGGTTGAATGCGCTGCGGGACAAGCAGATAGGCAGAGCCCTTGCCGCGATTCACCGCAACCCGGAAAGAGGGTGGAACCTGACCTCACTGGCGATGGAAGCACGCATGTCCCGCTCCGGTTTCTCAGCGAGGTTTACCGACCTGGTCGGGTACACGGCGATGCGTTATGTAACCCGCTGGCGCATGCTGATGGCCCGCACACAACTGCTCGAATCATCGGAACCGCTGGTGGTATTCGCCGAACGTTTCGGCTATCAATCCGAAGCGGCATTCTGCAGGGCCTTCAAACGGGAGCTTGGTGTCTCACCGGGCAGTGTTCGGCAGTAGATTGCGCTCTTATCTGACATCGATTATTGCAGTGATCTAAGCGTATTTGGTGGGGCATGGCCCCACCCTACCATCGATTTCAGGGTGTAGGGTGGGGCCATGCCCCACCAAATAAGGTTTGAGTTAGTACCATTCAGCTCTGTTTAATCTTGCCTTGTGCAGATTATGAATCTTTGGTCGTGAGTCACTGCCATGGCTTATACCCTTCAAAATCAAGTGCTGCATAGCTTTCAGTCAGATGAGACGTATTTATTCCGGACAGAAGTGGGCGAATGCCAGGATCCAACATGGAGTACACACTTCGCTCACCCTCCGGATCGACTGACTGTTTTCAATGCACATTGCGCTCTAGCCTGCGAAAGCAGCAATGCAAAAAATTGCCTACTGCGTTGTTAAAAATTACCTTTAAGCTATTTTGCAAAACCCTAGAATTACAACCATGGAGGCGTGAGCATGACAAAACAGAACAGCAATCACTCATATCTGATATCGGCCATCACCCTGGCTGTGATTCTGTCCGGCTGCTTTGCAATCCATCAGGATTCGGATTTCAAGTCTGTTTTCACAAGCCTCAACAATTGTCAGTCCTTCACCGACCAGACTGATCCCAACAGCACACCCTACAAACTCTGTCCCGGAGTGGCGGGTTATCAGCTGGTCGTGCGCAAAGTGGGGGCTGGCCGGAAATCGATCGAGATCGTGCGTGATTCACAGCCACCATTCCCGCTCAGTTATCAGGCGCTGGTAACGAAGCAGATGTTTCATCTTGGTGAACAGGCCGAGTGGCGGGTTGCAGAATCATCCAATGGGATAAAACCCGTCGCACTCATCGCAGAGATTCATGCCCATGAAAATCTCGATGAACCGGATCAGGTTACCACAACCTTTTTGGCGGTGGCGAAAATCACCAAAGCTGAGATCTGCGTCACCGATGTCATCGATCAGCAGGAAATATCCAGACTGCAGTTACAACAACTTGCTGACAAAGCACAACAGAGCGCTTGCATCGGGTTACCGCCAGACTGATGCGGAACCGATCAATCATCGATCCATCAACCTGGTTATAAAGGAATAGCACCATGCCGACACCTGTAGAATTCATGCAACGATATCGACGTCTCAGGGTCAGGGCAGCAGTGGATGACCCGGCCTCGAGAACCTGTCGTGAGACGACTCACAGCGTCACCCTCAGAAACTACTTCATGATGGACTGGGATGAAGGCACGGAAGAGTTACGCGACTATCGAACTGTCTCAAGGGGTTCGCGCAACGACATCTGGTTCAACCAAAACAAAAACCGAATCCGCAATGCGGCGATGGGTAAAGGTGCGCCCAGGGATTATGAACTGGCCCTGGAGTGGGCGGTACGTTCCAATAAGTTACAGACGGTCGATCAACATAACCTGCAGACCTTTTGCGACGACCACCTCGGTATCGACTGCTCAGGCTTTGTCACCAACTATCTGATTGCCTGCGGGAAACGAAACTATACAGACAACACGGTTCGTAACACCGGCGCCGCCTCCTATTTTCAGGCGAACCGGGCGGTGAACGATCCAAACGCAATCCAGCAGGGAGAC
>JAKSBX010000104.1 GCA_022360905.1 Chromatiales bacterium | reverse complement strand
GTTACGACATGGTCGATCTCTTTCTTTACAGTCATCGGTACCAGGGTTTGATTCAAACCGAGATAAAAGCCGGAAAACAGACCGATCGCGAGCAGGATCAAGGCAGCGGCCATTTGCTGAAAAATACGCCGATAGTTAGGGTGAGGTCGTCTGTTCTGGAGTAGTTCAGCTGGTATGGGTTCATTGAGCATCGGATCATAGAGCTGTTTGAGCAGGCTGTTGATTTGCCGATACTCATCAACCTGGTGACACGCCTCCTGATTCTCTGTCAGATAGTTTTCGACATCTTGTGCGTCAGCGCTGTCGAGCTGATTGTCCACGTAGGCATGCAGTCGTTCCTGTTCCGGTGTGAGGGGCTGTTTCATTTGATACGCCTCAGCTTTGCTGGTTCTTCGCCATGCAGTATCTGGCGCAGAGTTTCCCTGGCCCGATGTAGGCGGGACATTACAGTACCTGTCGCGATATTCAGTACCTGAGCAACCTCTTCGTAGCGCATACCTTCTACGCAGACCAGCATCAGGATTTCGCGCTGGTCATCACTGAGTTTGCCCAATGCACGCTCCAGGTCACGTATCTGTATCATGCCTTCCTGTCCCGTTTGCTTTTGATCCGCTGTCTCTGACTGTTCAAGGGAATCCCATGTAGTGCTGTAACGTCTGCCACGCAGGTTACTGACATGAAGATTGTGCATGATGGTGAACAGCCAGGCGCGCAGGTTGGTGTTACTCTGCCACTGGTGCATCCGGCTCAAGGCGCGGTCGAGACAATCCTGAACCAGGTCATCGCTCTGGTGCTGATCCCGGGTTAGGGAACGGGCGTAACGTCTTAGGTGCGGGATGTTTTCGATCAGTAATTTGGAAAAATGGTCCGCCATAAATTCTGTGTAACCAGCTCAATAAGCCGATTCTCATTTCCATGGATGATTCCGATCACGCGTTAATTAGGATCCAATATTCTGGCTCGCCAATATTTTAGTACAGTTGGCGAGGCTTATAGTGATATTAACGGTATAGCCTGGGTAATATTCCCTGAATTGCCGGTGGGCGGCACTCACGCCGCCCACACCACGCTTCCTCAATCCTCGAATTCCACCTCATCAGCGGTGCCGTTACCAGGTTCATCATCCTTGATTTTGACCAGTGAACCTACGGACAGGCTGTTGTAAAAGCTGTCGGCGCTGATCGGCGAATCGTTGATGTCTTCGAACTGGGTGGATGCCGAAGTGAATATCGTTACTCCCAGAATGGTTATGGAGCTATTGGTAACGAAATTCTCAACCGGTCCCTGCAGAACAAGATCGTCGGTATCATCACGTCTAAGTTCCGTCAATACCACCTGGCTGTTGCCATCCAGCAAACCTCGCACCTCGACAAAATCACCGCTTGCCAGGTCGTTGAGTGAGAGGGACTCTACAGCCTTGGTCTTATCCTCCATGCGTGTCCGACTATCGATGAAGATGGTAACGCTAGCGTTGCTCAGTCTCAATACGATTGAATTATCTGCGCTGGTTACACTTTCGACATGGGCATCAATCTCAATATCATCACCACCACCACGTGCTTCAATGGTTAGTGCCTCTAGTGTTCCTTCGACAATCGGTCCCTCAGCTTCAACCTTGATACCGTTGGCTAATGTCAGGGTTGCCGGAGTGAAAACAGCGGAGGAGGCGTCAACGGCTCTGCCCGAAATTCTGAAATTCGAGTCGTCGACATAATCGGTGATGATTCCTTCCAAGCTGACTTTACTGATACTGTCATCCAGGACGTCATCTTCATGGGCTATACGGGTCGCCTGGATTTCATCATTCGTGCCGAGGGTGCCTTTGACCTCAACCAGATCCCCATCCGAGATGGTCCCTGTTAAACGGCTGAGGTCGGTACTGATGCCGTCGGGGTCGTAGTGGATGGTAATACCGTTGATTTGAAAACTATCGACGGTACTGTTACTGACTGTACCCTTCAGCTCAATTTCGCTTACACCAACGGCAAAGCGCTCTTTATTTTCGAGAAAGGTGGCATTTAGAACCAGCGATCCATCGTAAAATCCACTCACTTCCACAAGATCACCATTAGCCAGGTCGTCGAAAGTCGTATCGTGAAAGCTGGTGCCGACCCTGTCGACGGTAACGCTGACACCCAGTAGAGTGAAGGTTTTGGTTTGACCATCCGCATCGGAGATCAGGTTGGCTACCGGGCCCTGCAACTCATTGTCAAATACGATGCTGCTGGCATTGCCCGTACTGTCATCGTTCAAGGTGGCGGTTACGGTAACCACCATACCCAGCTTGAGATCGCTCTCAGTACCTGGGCTATCATCGACAGTGAATTGGGCTGAATTGGTGTGATAGCGAATACCGTTGACATAGATACTGCCAAATCCGGTGATCGCACCCCTTGCGGTAATCGTGGAATCGCTTGCGCTACTGCTGCTTCCGCCGCCGCCTCCGCCACCACCGCAGGCGGAGAGGGTTAGGCAGGTTATCAGCAGCGGATATAGTATTTTCGGGCTTAGGCTCAATCTCATGGTTTCAGCTCCTCTTAAATCTTGGTTTTTAAGTTTTGCAGGTCAATGATTCGAGAAGTCGCTCAGGTTGACCCTCACTTAGATAAACGCCAAGAATGGGAAAATATTCCCAATATTTTTAAATCTGAGCTGGTGATATCTCCGTTATCTGCGAAGGTTGGGGTTGGATGTGTCTGCCCATAGTGATGGCAATATATGTGCGGTAGCCTGCCGGTTTGGCCTTTTACTCCGTTTTGGGTCTTCAGTAACTTATTCGTAAGTCTTTGTAGTCATTAGATTACTTATTTAGAAATTAAAACCCTACTAAATGTCGATATATTTTACACGTAGTTCAATTAGTGTGACGTAAGTCGTTGATTCTTGGTGTTGGCACGGGAAGTGCATATAAACAGGCAATAGGGTTGTACCCCTTGATTAGTAATAGAGCTTGGGAGCTATCATGAAGAAGTTGTTTGGTTTGTTTTTGGTTGCATGCCTTGGTATTTCGACAAATGCCAGTGCACTCATTATTAATAACGGTTCATACACCACTGTGAATGATCTGGATTGGTTGGATCTTACCTTCACAGAGGGTAGAACGGTTGAGCAGGCGCTGCTGGAAAATCCTGACTATACACTCGCTACGGCCAGTCAGTTCTGGTCCATGTGGTCTGAGTTCGATACGGCCGGTGATAGCGTGTTGTTTGGTCAAACTGCTGATTCAGTATCCAGAAGCGGTAATACTGAGATTTTCACCGCTACCGGTTCCAGCTGGTATAACAACCCGTTTTTCTTTCTGTTCGGCGTCACCTATGAGGAAGTTGCAGGTACCAATAACATGCGCGGTTCCTTAGGATTTGTGGATGATCAAGAGGATGGTCTCTCTCTCGCCGGTCTGCTGGTCGTTGATAGCAGCACAAGCGATATGGCCTACATCAGTGACCTGTTCTACAACCCGAACGAAGTGGATGACGATTTCGGCAGTTTCCTGGTCAGAAAACACAATTCTGAAACACCACCGGTATCCAATGTGCCTGAGCCTTCTGCACTGTTGCTGCTGAGTACCGGGCTGATCGGTTTCGGTGTCATGCGCAGACGTAAAGCCAAAAGCTAAACAGATCTGAGCACCCCATGCTGAAAAAGCACTCAGGATTGTCCTGAGTGCTTTTTTCGTTTGTAACAGGGTATTTGCAGCGATTTATCTGAATCTGACTCAGGCCTGGTTGTTAAAGGCCTCTTATGGAAAGGTGATTCTCCAGAAATCGATATAGCCGCTACCCCTGGGGCCCAGATCCTTGACCTGCAGAGTCCATTCCCCTTCAGAGGGCAGTTCAGCCAACTCGAGTTGATAGGTTTCAATAAGATCCACGCCACTGCCACCAAATCCCTTCAAGCTATGTTTAACGCCGCTCGGATCGATCAAGGTTACGGAGATTTCCCGAATCGATTGATGGATGATTCCGACTTCGATTTGAACTTTTCCAGAGGCTCCGGCTCGATCCACCAAGATCGGACTCAAAGCGCCGGTTAGACTCGATTGCGGGATCTCGTAGTCCTCACTGTTTTCAAAACGCTCACCACTGCCAGGCTGAGACTCATCCAGCAGGTAGTCAGCGACAAGACTGAGATCTGAAAAGGCGCTATAGCCATGCAGCATCACATAGTATCTACCTGCTGGAGCAGGTCTGATGACGCATTTCTCATCATTGCCATAGCGATATGGACGGCAGTCGAACAGATCCAGGGTGGGTGTGGCTTCGCTCCTCACATAGAGGTCTGCATCACCATCGCCGCCGTAACTGCGCAGGGTCAGACTGCTGGCACCTGGTGGTACGTCTATGGCAAAAAACAGTTGACTCTCCAGCTCACCGCTCAGTTCGGTTTCCGCTACACCATCGTAGAGCATTGTTACCACGGGCTCATCTGTGGTCAGCATCTCTACGGCGGCACGGGCGTCCAGAATACCGCGCCCGCAACCCGTGCAGGTGTTCGGAAATGGCCGGGCACTCCGCCTCAGGATGTCAGCAACTTCATCCGGCCTGATTCCAGGATTGATACTGTAGAGCAGGGCGGCAACGCCACTGACATGGGGGGTGGACATGCTGGTACCGCTCATTAACCGATAGCTTTCGCTACCGGGGCCGATGACGCCGTCATTATGGGTCGACAGGATACTGGTGCCTGGTGCCGCTAAATCGACTGAAGCCCCAAAATTTGAAAAACTGGCGAGTTCACCGGATTCATCGGTTGCGGCTACGGTAACCACCCCTGGGCAGTTGGCCGGGGCAAAACCTGCACTGTCTTCACTGTTGTTCCCCGCCGCGACGACAATGGTGGCACCTCGCTGTCGTGCAATATCGATTGCCGCCAACGCGGTTTCCGGACAGCTATCCGATCGTCCACCCAGGCTCATATTGATGACTTGTGCCGGATTGGGATTGATTGGCAGTCCAGTGATCTCTGCACCCGCCGCCCAGACAATCCCGTCGGTGATATCCGACAGATAGCCACCGCAGCGACCCAGTACTCTAACCGGGACAACCTTGGCCCGATAGGCGACTCCGGCAACCCCCAGGCCATTATTGGTAACTGCACTGACCGTACCGGCAACATGGGTGCCGTGCCAGTCACTGATGTACTCGTTACAACTCGGGGCATAGTTGCCGGGATCGGTGGCATCCCCGTCACGGCCATCACCATCGTTGGCGGCAAACTCATCGCTCACCATGTCATAGCCGGCCAGAAGATTGGCATTCAGATCGGAGTGGGGCTGGTAACCACTGTCAATGACCGCCACGACCGTGGTTTCACCTTGGGCTAAATCCCAGGCAAGCGGTAGATTGATGCCGCCTACTTCCTGGTAGTAGTGCCATTGCTCACTGTATCTGGGATCATTCGGGGTAAGTTGCGGTGTCATGATCAGATCCGGTTCGGCATATTCAATATGAGGTTGCCGGGCTATGTCTCCAGTCAATACCTGCATATCTGCAAGCCCGATCTGTCGATTGAGTTGGATGACATGGGCACCGCTGAATGTCTCTCTGACAACCGTTGATGAAGTACCTGTAAAGGCCTCCACCAGGTTGGTCAGATCTTCCGGTTCGGTATCCTGACCTGTGGTCTGCTTGAACTTGATGATCAGCCTGTCAGTGGTGTTATTGGAGGTTGGATTATTCGTTGATGGGTCAAGTGCGGGATGAATGAGTTGTCCTGACTGTGATTGGAAGGAGGCAAAAACTGATAGTGTCAGTAGACTGACTTGACGGATCAAGATAGACAATCTTCTTATTTTCATAGGTACTCCATGTTTTCTGGTTCCATAGCGTTGTTCAAATGCCAGTCTTTCGAATAAACCGCAGCACGGACTGGCAGCTCTCGAGGGTTTAATGAAGCAGAGATAAGTTATGGGGGTGCAGGTTGCTAACAGAGAACGTTAGTTTGGACATCACTGTATGGCTATCCCTTAATCTCCGCTTAGGGCAACAGTGTGAAAAACTATTTCTATCGGTAAGCCAAGCATCCATGACTTGTTCAGAGCTTCCTTGATATTGGATAGATCGTTGTAAAAGTTAACGAACACCTTTCTTGTACCCAATTGCAAACTGTTTTATTTGAATGGGTTCAATTGAATAGTGAGAAGGTGGTTACAGTATACTGAACTCTCTATTTGAGAGGTAGTAAAAGTGTGATCGGTATTTTAGTTTTTTTTAGAACTCAGATAGCCGGATCTGTGAATGGCCATAGCCAGTATATCGGTTGTAAATTTATATTTTTAACTTACAGGTGTTTATTGCTTATATGGCTGGTTTTGAATTATGTTTAGTTCTAGCTGTCCGAGATTTTGCGAATGCTGCACAAAAAATGATACCTGTTGCCTTGACTTCGGTTAAGCCATTCTTTGATGGTCTCAGGTATAAAGTAAAATCCAGTTGCCAAACCCTTGAGTGTCTGAGAAAGATCAGCGGAATCAATGAGTCGTCGAATCAAACGTGAGCAAAAAACCATTGGTGCAATGATGGTGATCTATTGCCGGGATAAACACGATTCGGATGGATCACTTTGTGGTGCGTGTGAAAAACTCTTGGATTATGCGGAAAGGCGACTGGAGTCATGCCCCTTCGAGGATCAGAAACCGGCCTGCAATCACTGTACGGTTCATTGTTATTCGAAACAGATGCGTATACAGGTGCAGGATGTGATGCGCTATGCCGGCCCCAGAATGCTGCTGCGCCATCCAGTGCTGAGTCTCTATCATCTACTGGATAAATTTCGCAAAGTCCCTCAACTTCCTAAGGGTAAGAAATAGAGCTGAATCCACCCGGATACAACTCGATCCATCTGTCGGTGGATCTTGCCAAGCATGCCGAAACCGACACAAAATTTTATGAATCGGCTTCACCCACCATACTACAATTTCCCCTCTATCATGTTTCCGTAACAATTACCGGGCTAGAATGGGTTT
>JAKSBX010000132.1 GCA_022360905.1 Chromatiales bacterium | reverse complement strand
TGCTGCGCAGAAAGTCCATGGCGAAATGGACACCATTCAGCTCACGCCCTGGAATCGGCAGATCTCGGGGCTTTTCCGAACCACCGGTCAGTACCACGGCATCGAAATCGTCCAGCAGCTGCCTGCCGGGCAGATCCACGCCAATGTGGGTGCTGGTTTTGAACTCTACGCCTTCGGTACGCATCTGCGCCATGCGGCGATCGATGATTTTTTTGTCCAGCTTGAAATCGGGTATGCCGTAGCGTAACAGGCCACCGATGCGGTTCTGTTTTTCGTAGAGCACAACCGCGTGTCCGGCTCTGGCCAGCTGCTGGGCGGCTGCCATGCCGGCCGGTCCGGAGCCGACCACCGCAACCCGCTTGCCGCTCTTGTGGTCGGCAATCTGCGGTTTCACCCAGCCTTCAGCCCAAGCCTTTTCGATGATGCTGTATTCGATGGTCTTGATGGTGACCGGGGTATCGTCCAGGTTCAGGGTACAAGACGCTTCACAAGGTGCCGGACAGATGCGGCCGGTAAACTCGGGAAAGTTGTTGGTGCTGTGCAGCACATCGATGGCCGCCTGCCAATCACCCCGGTAGACCAGATCGTTCCAATCCGGAATGATGTTATTTACCGGGCAGCCCTGATGACAAAAGGGAATGCCGCAATCCATACAGCGCGCACCCTGCTGGCTGACATTTTCGTCGGTCAGCGGAATGACGAACTCGTTGTAATGGGTGATCCGGTCTGACACCGGGGCATAGGTCCGGTCCTGACGATCGATCTCTTTAAATCCTGTTGGCTTACCCATGCTTAGTGACTCCCATGGCTGGCAGCTGAACTACCACGCTTTTTTGCCTGCATCTCTTTCAGCGCACGCCGATACTCGACCGGCATGACCTTGACGAACTTCGGTAACATGGTCTCCCAGTTATCCAGAATATTCTTCGCCACATCCGAGTTGGTGTAGTGATGGTGGCGTTCGATCAGCTGCTTCAAACGCAGCGCATCGAAGCGGGTCATATCGTGGCTGAGGTCGACCATGCCGTGGCTCTCCAGATCGCCACCCTGGTGGTCCAGTGCTTCCAGCGCCTGATCCTCGTCCTCGATGGGTTCCAGTTCAACCTGGGCCATGTTGCAACGGTCGGCGAAGTCTCCTACCTCATCCAGCACATAGGCGATACCGCCGGACATGCCTGCGGCGAAGTTGCGTCCGGTTGGGCCGAGACAGACCACGATACCGCCGGTCATGTACTCACAACCGTGATCGCCCACGCCTTCAATGACAGCGGTGGCACCGGAGTTACGCACGCCGAAACGCTCGCCACCCACACCGCGGAAGTAGCATTCACCACCAATCGCGCCATACAGCACAGTGTTACCCACGATGATGTTCTCTTCCGCTTTGCCGATGGCAGACTCTTGCGGTGGATAGATCACCAGACGGCCTCCGGAGAGACCTTTACCCACGTAGTCATTGCCTTCACCGGCCAGCTCGATGGTGATGCCTTTGCCCACCCAGGCGCCGAAGGATTGTCCTGCGGTACCCTTGGCCTTGATGTAGATGGTGTCGTCGGTCAGGCCTGCATGGCCATACTTCTCGGCCACCCGGCCGGAGAGCATGGTGCCGAAGGTACGATTGTAGTTGTGAATATCGATCTCGATCTTCACCGGTTCCGCAGACTCGAGTGCCGGTTGAGCCTGTTTGATCAACTCGTGATCGATTGCCTTGTCCAGCCCGTGGTCCTGACCTTCGCAGTTGTAGATGGCCACATCGTCGGTCGCCTCAGGCTTCTGCAGCAGTCTGCTGTAGTCGAGCCCTTTGGCCTTCCAGTGGTTGATCGCTTTGCGCATATCGAGACGATCGCTCTGGCCTACCATTTCGTTCCAAGTCCGGAAGCCCAGCTCGGCCATCAGTCGACGCGCCTCTTCGGCGACGAAGAAGAAGTAGTTGACCACGTGATCCGGGGTACCGGTGAAGCGCTTACGCAACTCAGGATCCTGGGTGGCGATACCCACCGGGCAGGTGTTGAGATGACACTTGCGCATCATCAGGCAGCCTTCCGCAATCAGCGGAGCGGTGGCGAAGCCGATCTCATCCGCACCCAGCAGGGCGGCGATCACCACGTCCCGACCGGTACGCATACCGCCGTCTGCCTGCACCGCAATACGGCCACGCAGCTTGTTCAGCACCAGAGTCTGGTGAGTCTCGGCCAGGCCGATCTCCCAGGGAGAACCCGCATGCTTGATGGAGGTCAGCGGGCTCGCGCCGGTGCCACCGTCGTAACCGGAGATGGTGACATGGTCCGCATGGGCCTTGGAGACCCCGGCAGCCACGGTGCCCACCCCGACTTCGGAGACCAGTTTGACTGAGATCCGTGCATTCGGGTTGACGTTCTTCAGATCGTGGATCAGCTGAGCCAGATCCTCGATGGAGTAGATGTCGTGATGCGGCGGTGGTGAGATCAGGCCGACCCCTGGTGTGGAGTGGCGTACCCGGGCAATCTGCTGATTGACCTTGTGACCGGGCAGCTGACCGCCCTCACCGGGCTTCGCACCCTGAGCCATCTTGATCTGGATATCGTCGGCATTGACCAGGTACTCGGTGGTGACACCGAAACGGCCGGAAGCCACCTGCTTGATCGCGGAACGCTCCGGATTTGTAGTGCCATCGGGCAGCGGATTGAAGCGCTCCGGCTCTTCACCGCCCTCACCGGTGTTGGACTTACCGCCGATGCGGTTCATCGCTACCGCCAGAGTCGAATGGGCCTCATAGGAGATGGAGCCGAACGACATGGCACCGGTGGCGAACCGCTTGACGATCTCGCTCGCCGGTTCCACCTCATCCAGAGAGAGTGGCTGATCCGCCGATTTGAATTCGAACAGACCGCGCAGGGTCAGCAGAATCTCATTTTGCTCATTGATCGCATCCGCATAGGACTGATAGGTGTCCCAATCGTTGCTGCGCACCGCGTGTTGCAGCTTGGCGATGGTCTGGGGGGTCCAGTTGTGGTCTTCACCGCGCAGACGGTAGGCGTAGTCACCACCTACATCGAGATGCTTCTTGTAGATCTGCTGGTCGCCATAGGCTTTGTCGTGCCACTTGACCGCCTCTGCCGCGACCTCACTCATGCCGGCACCCTCGATGGTGGTCGTGGTACCGGTGAAGTAATCACTTACAAACTGGCTGGAGAGACCGACCGCATCGAAAATCTGCGCACCACAATAGGATTGGTAGGTGGAGATGCCCATCTTCGACATCACCTTCTTCAATCCTTTGCCGATCGCCTTGATATAGCGGCTCTGCGCTTCCTGGAATGAGAGCGGCTCGGGCAGCGTGGCGAGCTGGGTCTGAATGGTATCGAAGGCCAGATAGGGGTTGACCGCTTCCGCACCGTACCCTGCCAGGGTAGCGAAGTGGTGTACCTCCAGGGCGCCACCGGTCTCCAGCACCAGACCCGATTCGGTACGCAGACCTTTGCGGATCAGGTGATGATGCACCGCCGAGGTGGCGAGCAGGGCAGGAATGGCGATGTTGTCCGCATCCACTTTCCGGTCGGAGAGGATCAGAATGTTGTAACCCTCTCTGACATTCTGTTCCGCCTGTTCGCAGAGTGCTTTCACCGCAGGTTTCATGCCTTTGGCGCCGTTCATGACCGGATAGATGATATCCAGCGTCTTGGTACGGAACACGCCGCCGGTGTTGTCTTCGATGTGACGAACCCGTTCCAGGTCTTCATTGGTCAGCACAGGCTGGCTGACCTCAAGCCGCATATGATCACCGGCATCACCCAGATTCAGCAGGTTGGGTCGCGGACCGATCAGACTGACCAGGGACATCACCAACTCCTCACGAATCGGGTCGATCGGCGGATTGGTCACCTGGGCGAAGTTCTGCTTGAAGTAGGTGGAGAGATGCTTGGCTCTCAGCGACAGCACCGAGGGCGGGTTGTCCGCACCCATCGAGCCGGTTGCTTCCTGCCCGGTCACCACCATCGGGGTGAGCAGGAATTTGATATCTTCCTGGCTATAGCCGAAGGCCTGCTGGGCATCCAACAGGTCATCATCGCTGGGCGCCATAGGCGCCACATCCGCCGGTAGGGAATCCAGGTGGATCTGGGTCTGATCCAGCCAGTCCTGATAGGGCTTGGCTTTGGCCAGCTCCGCTTTGATCTCGGCGTCGTCGATGATCCGCCCCTGCTCCAGGTCGATGAGGAACATCTTGCCTGGCTGCAGACGCCATTTCTTGACGATCTTCTCTTCAGGGATATCCAACACACCCATCTCGGAGGCCATCACCACCATATCGTCTTCGGTGATCAGGTAGCGGGCGGGACGCAGTCCGTTCCGGTCGAGGGTCGCGCCGATCTGCCGACCGTCGGTGAAGGCGACCGCCGCCGGGCCATCCCAGGGCTCCATCATCGCCGCATGGTATTCATAGAAGGCGCGACGCTGCTCGTCCATCAGCTTGTTGCCACCCCAGGCTTCCGGGATCAGCATCATCATCGCGTGAGACAGGCTGTAACCGCCGGCCACCAGCAGTTCCAGGGCGTTATCGAAACAGGCGGAATCCGACTGCCCTTCCGGGATCAATGGCCAGATCTTGTCCAGATCGTTACCCAGCACGGCCGAAGCCATGGAGTTCTTGCGCGCCCGCATCCAGTTGACGTTGCCGCGCAGGGTGTTGATCTCACCATTGTGGGCAATCATGCGGAACGGGTGAGCGAGATCCCAGGTCGGGAAGGTGTTGGTGGAGAAGCGCTGATGCACCAGGGCCAGCGCAGAGACCATCCGCTCATCGGTCAGATCGGTAAAGTAGTCACCGACCTGGTCCGCCAGCAGCATACCTTTGTAGACAATCGTTCTAGAGGAGAAAGAGGTGAAGTAGAAATCACTGCTTCCTTCCATCTCCGATTGTTCGATCTTGTTTTCGATCTGCTTACGGATGACAAACAGTTTGCGTTCGAAGGCATCCTGGTCGGCACAGCTGTCGCCACGTCCGACGAAGACCTGTCTCACCACAGGCTCAGTGGGAATCACACTGTAACCAAGATCCTTGTTATCGACCGGTACGTCACGCCAGCCAAGCAGCTTCTGACCCTCGGCGGCGATCATCGATTCGACGGTATCTTCGGCTACAGCCCGACTGTCGCTGTTTTGCGGCAGAAACACCATGCCGATGGCGTAGTCACCACTCTCTGGCAGGTCAAACCCCGTCTCGGCCTGGAAAAAAGCATCGGGAATCTGTAACAGAATACCTGCACCATCCCCAGCCTTGGGATCCGCGCCTACAGCGCCACGGTGGGTAAGCCGCTCCAATATCTCCAGCCCCTGAAGGACGGTCTGATGGCTCTTAACCCCTTTGATGTTGGCAACAAAACCAACACCACAGGCGTCATGTTCATTGGCGGGATCATAGAGTCCCTGTTTTGGTGGTAAAGCACCATGGCTCATTTCACAAACCTCATTTTGCCCGCCCCCGGCAGATAGTTATATCGCGCCGAAGGTTTTGCAAATAACCTGAAATAAGGAATTCACGGCGGCGAATCAAGCCGCCCGGTGTCGCAGAACCTGATAGGATACTTGAGAATTACGTCTCAGGCCAGAGCTTAAGGCTTTTTTAGTTTGCCTATCGGATTTTCAATTCTAAACCGCCGTGTATTGACCCTTAGATTATACAGTCCCGACAGAATAAGACCATTATTCGATCATGGTTTTAAAGAGTAACCCGGCTGTTGCCAGGTTATCTTTTAAAAAATAGCGAGTTGCTTAATCTAAGAGAACGACGACAGACTCAAGGGAGGTTCTGCAGGGAGGCAAAACTTCGAGCCCACACACCACCCTTCCTTACCGCTGCCGGCAAATCGCTCTGCGCGGCCAGTGCCAGGTCACGATTGGCAAAAGATCCCCAGATCAGCGCGTACCAGGGCACGCCTTTTCTTAGAGTTTTCACTGTAACAACCTGATTATCAAGGGAATTGAGTGAGATATAACGATTTAAGGAGGCCAAATTTTCGACCGCAATCAACTGCAGCGTATAGTTTTGGCCCGGTTGAGACTTTATCCAAGCCGCAGACTCGGCAAACGGATCGACCTCAACCTCGGGTTCGGCTTGGGCTTGGGCTTCGGCTACCGGAGCGACATCCTCAACCGGCTCAGCGATGATCTCCGCAACCGTTGCAGGCTGCTCAACCGGTTCAGCCTCGACAGCCGTGTCAGTCGTTGCCACCTCCGGCGGACTCGCTGTAGCCACATCAGCCGTCCCTTCCACGGCCGGCACTACTTCCGGCACGGGCGCAGGCCCTCTCAACGCCGGCTTTACGATTGCGCTAGGTTCAACAGCCTCAGCTACCATTTCAGGCATTTTTTCAGCTTCGACAACTTCAGCCACGGCCTCTTGTTCAACGACCTTCTCAGCTTCAGCCTCCGCATCTGCCGAATAGTCCATGGAGACCGGATCGACTGGGGTCACCTGCTCCTGACTCTGTGCAACCATTTCGCTCTGGCTCGCTTCCGCCAATGTCGGTTCGGCAGCTTCAGCAACCTTTTTATCATTTAAAGCCGGGACCATTGACGCCTGTTCGCCAGTTTCGTTCTGATCTGGCACTGCAGGATTGGGTACGAGGTTTTGAGCGACCGCATCCGGCGGCGGAAGTACGATTTCCTCCGGTTCACTCTGCTTTACCATCGGTTCAGCCTGAGGTTCATCCGCCGGCTCGAACAGAGAATTGATCGGCCCCTGCAAGAGCAACAGCAGCAGAATGACCGAGACCACCGGCGCACCAATCATCAACAGCTGCTTTCTGTAGCCACTCAAGGCAGCCGGTTTCGTCTCTCCCTGTATTCCCACCTCATTCAGAATCGCGCTTGCCAGCGGTCCGGGAACCCCACCGGTCTCCTTATGTAGACGATTCAGCTTGGTCTCATCAAGGGCAAAGTTCTCGGACAAACCCTCATTTTTCAGCAGATGCCCCATAAACCCGACCGCCTCCTGCCGGGTCAGCACGGGCATATCAATGGCCTGAATCGATTGCGGGGTCATTACCTGGAGTTGCGGAGTGGAGAGTAACAGGTCGATCTGCTCATCGGCGAACAGCACGATACTCACCAACCGGTCCCCTTCTACCTGGCGCTCAAACAGTCTCAACAGGGTAATCAGACTGGTGGGAGGAAGCATCTGTGCATCATCGACCAACAGCACCGGGGTTCTGCCCCGCTTTCTCAACACCTCGAATCGATCCGCCAGACGTTGCATGAGATTACCGGCAATGTCCGGCAGACCACTACAACGGGCAATAAAGGCGAGCAGCCGCTCGGGCTGCAAGGTGGGTTCAGCTGAAAAATGGCAGACCACCCAATTTTCAGGAGCCATTTGTTGCAACCGGGATGCCAGCAGTGATTTACCACTCCCCTCTGCCCCCCGGATCAGCGGTACCAATTCACTATTCTCGATCAGGTGACGGATCAGATCGAGGTGTGCAGTGACTTCCGGGGTCGAAAAGAACTCATTGTTATCAGACACTATTGTTTCCGTTATAAATGAGATCAGCCAGCATAGTGCTGTAATGTTTGTTCGAGCTTTTGCAGATCAAAATCATCTGTTACCAAAGACTGGCCGATTTTTTTCAGGAGAACAAGTCTCAACTTGCCATCCATAACCTTTTTATCAACAGCCATGAGTTCAAGAAATCGCTCAGGGGTTAATGTCTTTGGTGGTGTTATAGGCAGTTTAGCCCGCCCAATCAACTTCACCGTACGATCGAAATCCTGCTGCGACATCCATCCTAAACGACGGGAGAGATCCGCAGCCATGCACATGCCGGTACCCACAGCCTCACCATGCAACCATTCACCGTAACCCATGCCGGTTTCAATCGCATGCCCAAAAGTATGCCCAAGATTGAGCAACGCCCTCTGCCCGGCCTCTTTTTCATCCGCTTCGACAACATCTGCCTTGCAGCGACAGGATACCTGGATGGCATAAGCCAGCAACGCCGGATCCCGGGCAAGCAGACCGTCCATATTCTCTTCGAGCCAGCTGAAAAATGGCTCATCAACAATCAATCCATACTTGATGACCTCGGCCAGCCCGGAGGCGAACTGCCGGTCATCCAGGGTTCTGAGCGTTGCCGTATCCGCCAGCACCAGGCGCGGCTGATAAAAGGCACCAATCATGTTTTTACCCAGGGGATGATTGACACCAGTTTTGCCCCCCACAGAGGAATCCACCTGGGCCAACAGTGTGGTGGGTACCTGAATGAAGTGCACACCCCGTTGATAGGTCGCGGCAGCGAAACCGGTCATGTCACCAATCACACCACCACCCAGCGCAACCAGCGTGGATTGACGGGTAAAACGCTGCTCAAGCATCGCGCTATAGATGCGGTTTACCATCTCCAGCGTCTTGTACTGCTCACCATCCGGCAAGATACAACTGGCTACATCGTATCCATCCAATGCACCCAATGTCTGCTCCAGATAGAGTGGGGCGACAGTTTCATTGCTCACCACCATCACCTGACGACCCGGAATAGCCGCCCTATAGTGATTGGCTTCTGCGTATACCCCTTCACCAATATAGATCGGATAGCTGCGATCGCCCAAATCCACATCCAATCGTTGTTCATAATTACTCAAGACTTCTACCCTACGAATTTATTAACCCGGAGACCCATTCGTTCACTTTCAGCCGCAGTGAGCCTGCTTGCAGCAAGGCATCAAAACGCTGCTATAGCCATCCTACAGCAAGTTTTGAGAGCGATGTTCGCAGGCACACTCCATGCAGCCTGTCATTATATCAAAATGTTAGGGGCATCAAGCCTGCCCTTGCTCAGTGTAGTAGCTGTTGACACGGGAACAACCCTTCTCTGCGAGCCACGCCTTAATCGAGGGCAGGCTTGACGCCCTGAAAGTGAGTGAACGATTTACTCAGCGAGTTGAAAGTGAAATGACCTGCTTGCGAATATCCTGTACCACGGCCTGGGTGTTCCTGCCCTCAGTGCTGATCAACAGGTCTGCAGTCTGGCGGTAGAGGGGATCCCGCTCAGCCATCAGTGACTTGAGCTTGGCCATCGGGTCATCGGTCTGCAGCAGAGGCCGATTTTTGTCTCTATGGGTCCGCTCAAATTGCTGCTCAACCGTGCAGTGCAGATAGATCACCAGCCCCCTGGAAGAGAGTGCTTTTCGGTTCTGTTCTTTGATCACCGCACCACCGCCGGTCGCAAGCACCACCTCATCTCTTCTGGTCAGCTCGTCGATCACCTCCTGCTCACGCTGACGGAAACCCTGCTCCCCCTCAAACTCAAAAATTGTCGGAATATCCACACCGGTGCGCCGCTGAATCTCCAGATCGGAGTCGATGAACTCCTTCCGGAAATGCTCCGCCAGTTGGCGGCCAACCGTGGTCTTTCCGGCACCCATCGGGCCGATTAAAAATAGGTTTTGAACGTGCATACTATCATCGATAAGACGAAGTGGCGGTACAGTTAAGCTGAGTTTATACAGCAGATTTGTCCGTACAGAAAAGCTTTATTCTATAAGCAAACTGCCAAGCAGCGCAGGAAGCTGCTCAGAATTTCTGCTAAATCAGTGTTTTTATACGAAAAAGGCGTGCAACTAAGGCACGCCTTTCGGTTCGGGTAAATCCGGCTGTTAACGAACTGTGAGTGTTTCCTTGAGGATTTTCGGGGTTACGAAAATCAGCAGCTCATTGTTGTCATCAACCTGTTCGTTGCGTCTGAACAGCACACCCGCATAGGGAATGT
>JAKSBX010000058.1 GCA_022360905.1 Chromatiales bacterium | reverse complement strand
TAACAAGCATCAAATTCATTGACTAATGCTCACTGGTAGAAATCTTACCCATGTCATTAAAGCATCAATAATATGAACACATATCACGGAAGTTGCCATTGTGGGCAAATCAAGTTTTCAGTTACTACAAATATAGATAAAGTAGTTTCATGTAACTGTTCAATATGTTCAAAAAAAGGAGTGCTGCATCACAGGGTTGCGGCAGAACAGTTTAATTTACTTGAAGGCAAAGAGTTTTTGTCGCTTTATCAATTTGATACAAAAGAGGCAAAACACTTCTTTTGTAAAGTGTGCGGCATTCACCCCTTCAGCAACCCACGAGCTGCGCCAGAAATGTACAGTATTAACCTAAGGTGCTTAGATGATTTTAATCTTGACTCTGAAGTATATGAAGTAGTTAGTTTCAATGGTCGCAACTGGGAACAGTCAGTCTCGAAACTAAATAAGCTACTAAGCTCTAATAATTAGCGCTAATAGATAGAAAAATGGACTGCTCAAATGTGCTAATGATCGCTCACTGGGACAACCTAAACTTCGTTCCGGCGGCCTGTTCGCATAATGTTATCTGGAATTAGCCAAAATGGGAATCGATAAATAATCGTTATATGAGTCGGAAGGCTCAATAAAAAGCCTTTGGAATACTTATAAAATATATGATGATCACATTGAACTGGATTTCCGTATCTTTTTTACAAAAATATTAATATCAAAAGATGAGTTGGTTGCGATTGATATACATAAACCTCCTGTTATCCGTACCGCTTTTTGGGCGCTTAAACTGGATCTTGCAGATTTCTACACACATATTGCCATTAAACGGAACAGTGGATTCTTCAAACAGATACGGTTTACACCCAAAAACCCCTATGAATTCAAACAAATTGTTACTCAATGGAAAGTGCAATAACAACGGCTGACCAGTACACTGGACACCCACTCTAAATTTACCGCACCAACCTAACCCAGCTTAAAGGTAAAAGTGCAATTGGAGTTGGGTGTCTGGGTTATCTGTTATCATTTACCGCCGGCTGACTACGAGCGCAGGATCAAATAACACTTAATAGATCAGGGGCCCTACACCACCACAAAAAGTACCGGGATTTTCCATCGATAAAAACCGGGAACCTATCTGCAACTCCCTGCCTCTCTAGTGTATGAAAAGCACAGATACCGCCCTGAGCCCATACCTGCAACTGTTTGAAATGCTGAGTGATAGTGATGTCGTTGCTCGGGTCCTTGGGGGCGATCATCCACTCTTCGAGCTGATCATGCGACGCTACAATCGCCGCCTGTTCCGCCTCGCCTATGGCATCCTGGGCAATGAACTGCTAGCTCAGGATGCAGTCCAGGATGCTTATGTCAGCGCCTTTCTGCACCTGGATCAGTTCCGGGGGCCCGATGGTTTCGCCACCTGGCTGATGCGTATCACCACACGAGCGGCTCTTCGCATCGCCCGTAAAGAAGCGGGCCTGCATGCAGTCACTGCCCGGATGGAAGCTTCCAATCTGGGGACTGGGGAGGCGGTCGAGCCTGAGCGGGCCAGTATCAGCGATGAGATCACCAGCCTACTGGAACATGCGGTTGAAAGTCTTCCCCGAGATTTTCGTCTGGTCATGATGCTGCGGGAGTTCGAGGGGATGAGTACCGAAGAGACTGCCAGAGTACTGAATCTCAACCCCACTACCGTCAAAACAAGACTGCATCGGGCCAAGACGATGCTGCGCTCGAGATTTAAATATCGGCTGGATGAAGTACTGCCGCATGCCTACCCGTTCGCCGGCGCACGCTGCAATTCGATTGTGCAGAAGGTGTTCCTGCGCTTGCGGCGTTTACAAAACCCGCATGGAAAGGAGGAATAGTGATGAGTGTTCACAAACTAATGATTCCTATTCAATCAGTTATGGTTGCAATGCTGCTTATTGTAACGCCCCCAATTCACGCATCGGATCGTCACTTGC
>JAKSBX010000250.1 GCA_022360905.1 Chromatiales bacterium | reverse complement strand
TGATACAAAAGAGGGGGCTGGGTCTGTTTTTTGCGCCCAGCGGCGTTATCATTCGCTCATGTAGAATAACTACACCACGCTCATTCTGCCTTGCTGGACACAAAAACAGACCCAGCAGAGCGTATTGGGTTAGTGTTAACAGGCCCTAGAAACAATTGGTGATGCCATGAAGGATGAGAAGACGACACATTTCGGCTATCAGGACGTACCGGTCGGCGAAAAAGCGGGTCGGGTTCGGCAGGTATTCGATTCCGTCGCCAACAAATATGACCTGATGAACGACCTGATGTCATTCGGCATCCACCGACTCTGGAAGCGCCATACCATCGAGATGTCCGGGGTCCGCCAGGGACAGCGGGTACTCGACCTGGCCGCCGGCACCGGCGATCTCTCAGCCCGTTTCAGCGGCCTGGTCGGCAACGAGGGTGAGGTGGTCTTTTCCGATATCAATTCCGCCATGCTGGCTCAGGGCAGGGACCGGATGATCGACGAGGGACGGGTTGCCAATGTCCGCTATGTCCAGGCGGATGCCCAATACCTGCCGTTTCCCGACGATTATTTCGATTGCGTCACCATCGGTTTCGGACTGCGTAACGTCACTGACAAACAGCTGGCACTGAACGCCATTTTCCGGGTGGTTAAGCCTGGCGGGCGTCTGCTGGTACTGGAGTTTTCCAAACCGGTCCACCAGCCGCTGCAGAAGGTCTACGACCTCTACTCCTTCACCCTGCTGCCGAAGATCGGCAAACTGGTCACTCAGGATGAGGAGAGCTACCGCTACTTGGCGGAATCGATCCGCATGCACCCGGACCAGGAGACCCTGAAGGGGATGCTGGAACATGCCGGATTCGAGCGCTGCGACTACTTCAACCTGACCGGTGGCGTGGTCGCCATACACCGGGGCTACAAAGTCTAAGCCATGACCATCAGTGCCGCCCTGTTCGCCAGCCTGGAGCAACTGCTCAACCAAGCCATCAACCTGGATCCTGAATCCGCCAGCCGACTGGCCCCGATGCAAGGTCGGGTCATCCAGCTGGATCTGCTCGGTACCGGGCTGACCCTCTACATGATCCCCGAACCCCAGGGCTTCCAGGTCCTCAGCCATTTCGAGGGTGAGCCGGACTGTCTGCTGCGCGGCACCCTGCTCGACCTGGCAAGCATGCGCACTCCCAGCAACAGCGCCGACCGGCTGTTCAACGGTTCGGTTACCATCGAAGGGGATACCGCCCTGGCACAACGCTTCGGGGAGTTCTTCAGCCGCCTCGATATCGACTGGGAGGAGCAGCTCTCCCGACTCACCGGTGACATAGCCGCCCATCAGATCGGCAGCATGGCACGGGGGTTCCTGGGGTGGGGTAAACAGCTCAATCAGACCGCCAGCCTCAATCTGAAGGAGTATCTTGAGGAGGAGTTGCGGTTGATTCCCGGACGCTATGAGATGGAGCCCTTTCTGCAGGAGGTGGATCGTCTGCGTGACGATGTGGAGCGTCTGGAGGCCCGCATTCAGCGGCTCTCCCGCCGGGATGACCGAGAGGACGAAACCTCGTGATCCGTCCCTCTCAAGCGCTTCGTCTGATCCACATCAACCTGGTGCTGTTGCGCCACGGCCTGGATGAGGTGATCCTCGCCACCCATCTGTTCCGCCCGATCCGTTTTCTGATCTATCTCTCTCCCTGGTATTGGTTTCGCAAGGACCGGGGAAGCTATCCGGTGAGGATCCGCCGGGCACTGGAGGACCTGGGACCGATCTTTGTTAAATTCGGCCAGATCCTCTCCACCCGCCGTGACCTGCTGCCTGACGACCTGGCCAATGAACTGGCCAAACTTCAGGATCGGGTCCCCCCCTTCCCCGGCAGTCAGGCGCGAAAAATTATCGAAAAGGCGTTCGGAAAACCGATCGACGAGATGCTTGAGGCATTCGACGAGAAGCCGCTGGCCTCCGCCTCCATCGCCCAGGTGCACACCGCTCAACTCAAGGACGGACGCAAGGTGGTGGTGAAGGTCTTGCGACCGAACATCGAAAAGACCATCCGCCGGGATGTGGACCTGCTCTTCACTATCGCCCATCTGGCGGAAAAGTATTGGAAGGAGGGGCGCCGACTCAGACCGGTCGAGGTGGTACAGGAGTATGAGAAGACCATTTTCGATGAACTGGACCTGATGCGGGAAGCGGCCAACGCCTCCCAGTTACGGCGTAATTTTCTCGACAGCGAAGCCCTCTACGTCCCGGAGGTCTATTGGGATCTGACCCGGCAAAATGTGTTTGTCATGGAGCGCATCAGCGGTACCCCGGTCGGGGATATCGATACCCTGCGCAAAAAGGGTATCAGTATGAAACTGCTCGGCGAGCGCGGTGTGGAGATCTTTTTCACCCAGGTCTTCAAGTACAACTTTTTTCATGCCGACATGCATCCGGGAAATATTTTCGTCGAACCTGACGGACGCTACATTGCGGTGGATTTCGGCATCATGGGGACACTCACCGAAGAGGATAAGCGCTACCTGGCTGAGAACCTGCTCGCCTTCTTCAACCGGGATTATAAACGGGTCGCCCAGCTCCATGTGGCCTCCGGCTGGGTACCCAAGGGGACCCGGGTGGAAGAGTTCGAGTCGGCGATCCGCACCGTTAGCGAGCCGATCTTCGAAAAACCCCTCAGCGAAATCTCCTTCGGTCACTTCCTGTTGCGCCTGTTCCAGACCGCACGGCGCTTCGATATGGAGGTCCAGCCACAGCTGGTACTGTTGCAGAAGACCCTGTTGAACATCGAGGGTCTGGGTCGTCAGCTCTATCCGCAACTCGACCTCTGGACCACCGCGAAACCCTTTCTCGAACGCTGGATGAGCGAGCAGATCGGTCGAAGGGCCTTCGTCGGCAAGCTGAAAAAGAACCTGCCCCTGATCGCAGAGAACCTGCCGGACCTGCCGAACAAACTGAACAAGATCATCGATGATGCCGCCTCCGGCAATTTGACCCTCAACTGGCAGTCGGAGGAGCTGCAGAAGCTGCGCCGGCAGATGCAGCACAACCACCTCAACACACTGACCACCATCTCGGGCAGCGCGCTACTACTGAGCGGCTCCTTACTGCTGGTATTCGGCAGCGGTGGGCTGATTCCGGCCACCCTGGCCACCGCACTCGGCTTCGGACTGAGCAGCGGCGGTGGCATCCTGCTACTAAGAAGCTGGTTCAAGGCCTCCGGTTAATTAAAGAATAATTCGTCCGCAAATGAACGCGAATAAACGCAAATAGTATCAGGCCCTGGTTTGAATCGTTGCCATACGAAGTGCCTGTACTAGGGCCTGTTAACACGACTCGAGATTCCAGACAGCTGCAAGCAAATTTGTTTGTATCCATACATTTGCGTTTATTCGCGTTCATTTGCGGACTTAATTCTTATCTCCAATTGGGAGTGTTCGCAGTGATTAGGGCCCATTTGCGGTTTAAGTATTCTCATCCTGCTACACCGCTTGGCGCAGCAGAAAAATTGATCCATGATTAAAGTATGGTTCAGCGTAGGGAGAGAAGCATGACAGAGACCCCCCAAGACCCGATGGAACGCCTGGCGAAAGCCTATGACAAGATGTTGCACGAAGTACACGAAGCCGTCGAATCGGCCCGCGAGAACACCCTGCCCGGCCTGAAAGATTATCTGGCAGAAGCACGGGAGAAGATGATCGAACTGGGCGAACTGAGCCGGGAGGAGGCTGAAAAGGTCTCCACCTACGTGGAACGGGATATGAAGGATGCAGCAAACTATCTGCTGGAGACCGGCGAGCAGCTTTCAGCCTGGTGGCGTTTCGATGTACAGCAGGTGGAAGAGCGGATGCTGGAGATGTTCACCAGTGTGGCCGATCAGACCAAACTAGAACTGGCCAAGCTGGCCCAGCGGGCCAACAGCGCATCCCTCTACCATACCGGAGAAGTTACCGGTCCCGGCACCCTGATCTGTGCCGCATGCGGCAAGGAGATGCACTTCAAGAAAACCGGTCACATCCCACCCTGCTCCGGCTGCAAGGGAACCGACTTTCAGCGTTCCAGCAGCTAATACTGTTAACCCGGCAACTATTTCGTCGCCGGGTTAATAAACATGTTGTGTTAATCGGTGCTGGAAGCTGAATGCTTCCAGCGCCTTATCCAGTTATGCGGCATAGCGCGCCTTGGCCTCCCGAGCCGCTTTCGCCTCTTGCATGCTATAGGCCTTACCGGACCACAACATCTGGTAGGCGATCTCCTCATTACCGTTTTCACAGATCTCCACGACCCGCTTGAAGAGTGGTTGAAAGGTCTCGCTGCGGTGGGACTGCTCGTGCTCCTCGAAACTTCGCCAGAAGGTTACGATCAATGCCTCGCGGGACTTCATTTCGCTCTCCACCGCCTGGCCGATGGTCGATCCTTCATTGGAGATCTGGCCACTGTTGAGGGCGACAAACCCGCCGATAAAACCGGTCTCGGAGTGATAGGTCTTGACGTTTTCACACAACTCAGCAACCCGCTCCTGCAGATCATCCACCGTATAACCCGGCTTGAGGATCACACGATTCACTGTCACCGCACCATCATAGGGAAAGTCAGCAATCAAACCGCTCATGGCTACCTCCAAGCATATTACTATATTCTGAATATCTGACTAATATACTCGGAAATAGTTCTGAACTTATAACCACATGTTATCTATAGAATTTATCAATTTTTAGGAGG
>JAKSBX010000059.1 GCA_022360905.1 Chromatiales bacterium | reverse complement strand
GCTAATTAAAAAACTTTCAACATTAGGCAAGACCGATCATAGATGGCAAACTTGCCGGTCATCTGGCGGTCAGATTACCCAGTATGAGGTACCGGGTTCCTGATTAGTTTCTACTAATACAGTCATATGAGTTTGTTTACATAGTATTTTTTGCATTGGCTATCGAGTTGACGTAACATCCCACAGTCAAGAAAAATGCCTCTTCCTGTATGGAACATAGGGGGGACAACAAACAAACGACAAGGAAAAGGACTAACTTTTCCGAAATTGAGGGTGGAGTATGTTCAGAGAGCGCGCGGCGAAACAGTCCGCAGGCAAGATATCTTTGATACTGGTTGGCATCATCTTTGTTGCCGGCATCATCTTTTCCGGGCTGTTCAGCCTGGGGCTGGCCTATACCAACGAAATGGATTTCTGCACCTCTTGTCACTCCATGAAGGTCAATCTCGAGGAGTATAAAGAGACGGTGCACTATAAGAACGCTTCAGGCGTCCAGGCCACCTGTTCGGATTGTCACGTCCCCGAGCCCTTTATTCCGAAGATGATCGCCAAAGTGGTTGCCGCCAAAGATGTCTACCACGAGATCATGGGCACCATTGACACCAAAGAGAAGTATGAGGCGCACCGTTGGGACATGGCCAACCGGGTGTGGGACAAAATGCGCGCTTCGAATTCCAGAGAGTGTCGCACATGCCACGAGTTCGAGAATATGGATCTGAGCGAACAGGATCGCAGTGCCCGCAAACGACACCCAAAAGCCATGGACAAGGGTCAGGCTTGTATCGACTGTCATGCAGGTATCGCACACGAGGAGCCGGACGAGCCCGAAGAACCTGACACACCATGATTGTCGTTATCTGACACAACCGTTTTTTTATACCAGGTATTGTAGATAATTCATGAAAACAACCAGACTGTTAATTGCCACACTCACAATGCTGCTGACCGCGCAGGTTATGGCGGGAAGCGCTGATGATGAGAGGGAACTGCGGCTTGCAGCGGATGTTGGTGATGTGGAAACCGTCACCCAGCTTCTGGATAAGGGCGTATCGGTAGACAGCGCGAATAAATTCGGCAAAAACGCTCTGATGATTGCTGTAGAGAACAACAATTTTGAAACCGTGGTCACCCTGTTGAACCGGGGTGCCAACGTCAACGCCCGCACGGTAGCCGGATGTACCGCGCTGACCTTTGCCGCAGAAAATGGCCACCCGGCCCTCACCGCTATGCTGCTTGAACGGGGCGCCAACCTGCATGACAGAACCCGTGCCGGATGGGACGCGCTGATGATTGCCGCTCGCTACGGCATCACCGATATGGTTGAACAGCTGTTATTCAAAGGCGCCGACCCCAAAGCTTCCGACAAGCATGGGCATAATGCGGTGATGATGGCGGCGGAAAAAGGCCATGCGCAAACCGTCGGCATGCTGGCCAAACACCATGCTGATTTGAACAGCCGGGACAAAAACGGCTCCACGGCGCTGATCCTGGCGGCAGACCAGGGCCATGTGGATACGATTAAAACCTTGCTCTCCAATAAAGCCGATATCAACCTGCAGGATAATGACGGTGCGACAGCACTGATCTGGGCAGTAGGCCAGGACGAGCTGGAAAGCGTGAAACTGCTGCTGGAAGCTGGCGCCGATGTCAATCTGGCCGATCATGATGGTGTCACACCGCTGATGGAAGCGGCCCGCACCGGCTCAGAAGAGATTGTCATGCTGCTGCTAAAGCACAATGCAGATAAAACGAATAAAGATAGTGAAGGCCATACCGCAGCCGATATCGCGGTTAAAAAGAAACATAATAAAGTTTCAGGCCTTTTAAAATAAAAAGAGCATAAGTTTGGGTGGAGATCGGCACGTCTTTTTAAAGGCGGCTTATAAACGAGCAATAACGCCTCCCTCCAAGCTGAACGCAACAGGAACAGTCCCATTTTACTGCTCCGGTTCGTGTGACAGGGTTCGTCATGTTCCCTGTTGTAACTAGTGTAAGCCTGTTTAAATACCAAAGGAGGTAACATGGCGTACAACAATCTCAAGAGAGCCCTGATCGGCGCACTGGCCCTCAGTGCCTCATCTGCGGCTTTCGCTGCTGACAAACCCCTGATGTCGGGCGCCAGTGCTTCCATGCTGGCGCACACTTGTGCCGGCTGCCATGGTACCAATGGTGCCAGCATCGGCCCAGCATCACCCAGCATCGGCGGCATCTCTGCCGTCTATTTCGAAGAGGTCATGCAAGGCTTCAAAGCTGGTGACATCAAGTCCACCATCATGACCCGGATCGCCAAGGGTTATACCGATGACGAAATCAAACTGATGGGTGAATACTTCAGTAAACAGCCCTTCGTCATGGCCAAGCAGGATTTCGATCCCGCCAAAGCCAAAAAAGGCGCCAAGCTGCATGACAAATATTGTGAAAAGTGTCATGCGGAGAACGGCACCTCTGCAGAAGATGACTCCGGCATCCTGATGGGTCAGTTAGTCCCCTATCTGGAGTACACCATGGCCGACTTCAAATCTGGTGAGCGTGAAATGACCAAGAAGATGAAGAAGAAGGTTAATCAGCTGCTGAAGAAAGAGGGCGACGCCGGAATCGAAGCTCTGAACCACTTCTACGCCTCAGGCCAAAAATAATAGGGGAATGAGAAACATGAAAATTACCCGAAGAGGATTTGTTAAAGGCGCAGGCGCAGCTACTGCTGTCGGCATGATGGGAACTCCCTATATTGCCCTCGGCGCTTCCAAGAAAGTCGTCGTCGTCGGTGGTGGTACCGGTGGTGCAACCGCGGCCAAATACCTACGTATGGCCGATCCGACCATCGAGGTCACCCTGATCGAAGCCAACAAGGATTACTACACCTGCTACCTCTCCAATGAAGTACTGGGTGGCGACCGTAGCATCGACTCCATCAAGTTCGGTTATAGCGGTCTTGGCAAGCACGGTGTCAAAGTGGTCCATGACGTGGTTACCGCCATCGATGCGAAGGCTAAAACCGTTAAAACCGCCGGTGGTCAGAGCTTCAACTACGACCGCTGTATCGTTGCCCCAGGTATCGATTTCAAATGGGAGACCCTGGAAGGCTACGACGCCAAAGTTGCCGAGAAAATCCCTCACGCCTGGAAAGCCGGTTCACAGACCGTTACCTTGCGCAAGCAGCTCGAGGCCATGAAAGATGGCGGCACCGTGGTGATTGCCCCTCCAGGCAACCCATTCCGCTGTCCTCCAGGACCTTATGAGCGTGCCTCTCAGATTGCACACTACCTGAAACAGCACAAGCCAAAGTCGAAGATCATCATCCTCGATCCCAAGCCTAAGTTCTCCAAGATGGGTCTCTTCACCCAGGGCTGGAAAGCACTCTATGGCTATGAGACCGACAACTCCATGATCGAATGGCGCGGCAGTGCCCAGGGCTCCAACGACAACGCCGTTGTTAAAGTGGACGCCGGTTCAATGAGCGTGACCACCGGTTTCGACGACACCATCAAGGCTGATGTACTGAATGTCATTCCAAACCAGAAAGCGGGCAAGATCGCCTTTGCGGCCGGATTGACCAATGACAGTGGCTGGTGTCCGATCGATCTGCACACCTTCGAGTCCACCATCCACAAAAACATCCATGTGTTGGGTGACGCATCGATCGCCAAAGGTATGCCGAAGTCGGGCTACTCCGCGAACTCTCAAGCCAAGGTCTGTGCAGCCAGCGTTGCGGCACTGCTGAATGGTCAGGAACCAGGCACACCGGCTTACGTCAACACCTGCTACTCAATCGTCGGTAAGGATTGGGGCATCTCCGTTGCGGCGGTCTACAAGCTGGCAGAAGACGGTTCCAAGATCACCAAGGTTTCCGGTGGTCTGACCCCAACCGACGCTACCGCAGAGATGCGGGCACGTGAAGTGGCTTATGCCTACAGCTGGTTTGACAATATCACGGCTGATATTTTCATGTAATCCAGTACGGAATCAGGATTCGATTCCAATAAAAAAGCGGGGCAATGCCCCGCTTTTTTTTGCCTCGTCAGAGCAAAATCCTACTGCGCCGATACTGTTGTTGCGATATACCCAAAGATGACAAACTGCGGCGAAACCACTCCGGCTATTTATTCAGGTTCTATCAGATGCTTCTTTAGGGTCGCGTTGGTCTTGGCGGACGCTTATCGATGCTGTAGCCCGCCCCGGAATGCAGGTTTGCCGGTCTGGCAAACTTAGGAAAATCCGGATTGCGCCATCCCGGCTCAGCCAGTTTCTCTTTCGGTGGTTTGATACGTGACACATAATCCAATACGGCACGAATATCCCGATGACTGAATCCGTGTATCTGTTTGACCATTTTCTTGTCTGCGTTACGGCGACGTTCATTCTTTATCCACTCGAACTGTCGTAACAGGTAACGATAGTGCTGACCGTATATCAGAGGGATATGATCATCCAGGATACCTTCACCATGCTCACCATGACATTCAACACAATTATCCTTATAGAGCTTCTCGCCCAACACCAGATCATTACCCGGCCCGACACCATTGTGCGGACTCATGGGTAGCTGAGAGATATAGGCCGCCACATCGGCAATCTCCTGAGCGCCCCCAAGCAGTTGCGGCGAGGTAAACGGCAGCATGGTGGGATTGTCGCGGTTTCTCGCGCGGATGTCGGCCAATTGTTTGATCAGTACAGTCGGCAGTTGTCCCGCCACTTGAGGGTAGGCACCACTCTCAAGCCCCCAGCCTTCCGGCGTATGGCAGACTGCACAGATCTTGTAGACCTTTTTACCATTCGCCCTGTTCGGGGTGAGATTCATCGCCTGATCATACTCACGCATGGCGTCATCAGCAGGCTGGGCCACACTCAGAGCCGGCACGAAAATGCTGACCAGTGAAGCGGCTAAAATTAACTTTCTCATTGAAACTCCTGATTCACAATCGCTTGCACGCCACCGCTTAGATCCTACACCGCAGTTGCAATGGTTTATCACGTTAATTTTATATCGTGATAAACATATTTTTAGCGCACAGCCATACCCAATTTAATCTTCTCAGTGTTTAATATAGCGAGGCACATGCCGCGGCACAATAAAGAAAGCAACACAAACACAAGTATAGGTGTCCGCGGTTTGCCAAAACAGAATAAGAAGACTGAAACAATTGATATTCACACAGATTAAGCGGGGAAAAATTTGCTTCCTGCTAAGGTTAGAATGTCACGGATTTGCCACGCAAATCCACCCTCAAAAAAACGACTACACAATACAGGTGCCGACAACAATGAACAGGCTACTCTTACCTCTTATCCTATTGCTCATAACCCCATTTGCATCCCATGCAATTGACCTGGAGAACGGCAAGCGACAGGCCAGGAGCTGCGCACTTTGCCATGGACACTATGGCCAGGGAACACCCGGACCAGCTTCTCCTCGACTGGCAGGCACCCCGGCCGGTTATATGATCAAGCAGATAGAAGCCTACATCAATGAAGATCGGATCAACCCCCGGATGGTCATCACCTCTTCCCTTCACTCACTGAGCGAACAGGATATCGACGATATCGCCGCCTATTACGAAAGTATCAATCTTGATAAGATCAACCCTGTGTTGAATCATATCCCGCTGTGGAAAGGAGATGTCGCACTTGGCCGGGAACTCTATGAGGGAGACTGCAAAAGCTGTCACCGTAAAAACGGTATGGGGAAATCCCGCAAGGGCATCCCGGCCCTGGCACTGCAATATCCCCGCTACCTGTTCCGTCAGATCAAGATGTTTCAATGGGATAAACGGGTACATGACGACGATCCGGAAGACGATACCTTCGACAACCTGTCTGACAAAGAGATCGAAGCACTACTCTCCTACGTCTCCTCACTGGCGCCCAACAACAAAAAATAATTGGACACCATAACCATAACGCAGATAAAAGAATATAACTGGGAGAACCCTATGAAATCACTCAAAGCAGTGGGATTTGCTCTGCTGGTCAATCTGGCATTTCTGAGCGCAGTAGTGGCTGGCGATCAACCTGAAATCAACATCACGGACATCAATCAGACTGTGGTGCAGATGAGCGTTAAAGATGGTATTACCAAAGAGGATGCGGTGCAGGCACTGATGTCCAGAGCGGCCGAAATCAACCTCAAGTTCGTGGCCCGTCAACAGGTCTCCAAGGAGCTTGAAGCACGCGGACTGAAAACCCCCTACCTGGATATTTTTCAGTTCTGTAACCCGGAAGACGCCAGAGAGATGATCCTGCACGATCCGATCTATGCCGCTTACATGCCATGCCGTATCGCCATGGTGGAAGACAAGAAAGGCAAACTGTGGCTGATGATGCTGAACCTGGATATGCTGATCAACAGCGCCCTGCTGCCACCGGATCTGACCGAGATTGCGATTCGTGTCAATCAGGCGATGCTGGATGTGATGGTGGCTGGCGCCACCGGCGAATTCTGAAGCGAATACAACAATAATAATAAATCCGTACCCCTCAGGGTACGGGGCACACTCTTTGTAACCGGCCATCGATGCCGGTTTTTTATTGCCTGTAACAAAGCTCAGTCAGATCGAGCTGAACAGTGCCGCCAATAAAAAAACCCGAGCACGGCAGGCACGGGTTTTCATCGCTACTGGCAGATATCAATCGGAAACTAGGGCTGACACATATTCTGCGCCAGATTGCTCTGAAAGATCGCCTTATGGATATCGCCCAGACTCAACATGCCAACCAGCTGACCGGCATCTGCAACAGGAATACGACGGAACTTATGCCGCACCATGACCGTGGCCGCTTTCAGAATATGCATATCGGGGCTCACCGTGATGACATTGGAAGACATCACATCGGAGACCTTCAGATTCACCACATCTTTATACTGCATCATCATATCGTCGTAATCGGGTGACGAGATCCCATCCATCACCTCTTCAAGGGTGGGAAACATTCTGTGCAGGACATCCTTTTCAGCAATAATCCCGGACAGCTTGCCATCGGTCACTACTGGAAGGCCGCTATAACGGAACAGGCACATCAGCGAGACCACCTCCAACAGCTTCGTGTCTGGAGTCACCGTTTTCGGTGATTTTGACATTATTTCGCTTACCAGCATCGAAACAACTCCTCATCTTCGGTTAATTAATCATTATTTTTCCGGGTCTACCCCAGAACTCAACCATACGCATTCTCATGGGCTATGCCAATAGTTTTATCGCCAAGCGGCTGATCATTGGGAATATTCTCCCCCAAAACCACCCCCCACGGAAAAAATCGGCGACGCCCCATAAGGAAGATAATTCCTTGAAATAACCCGTTATCCGGATCAACCACAAGACACCCCCATCCGATCGCCCCCTACAGCAGGCTGGGGATAAAAATTAAACATCATCATAAGCCAATGATTTAGCGTAAAAAGCGGACAACTATCCAGAAGTTATCCACAAACAGCACACAGATAGACGACCCTTTTCCACAAGGTAATGCACAATATGTTGTGGTTGACATCCGTCAGATAGGATATATATTGTGTTTACTGGTTTGAAGATCACCACACAGATCTCAACAACCAGGCATAAGACCGGCAACCAATACCGGCTCGCAGGATTTTTACCCTGCATAGACGCGGCGGACAGCGATCTGCCGGCAGATACGACCAAACAGCATTACCACCAGATTATTAGAGTTAGGCCCCGGCCCGGCCATCCCGTACGACGATGACTGCCAACGAAAAACAATTAGGAGATGACATGGCGACACCAGTAGCCGATAGCGACGTAACCGTTGCAGTGCCCCAACCCCCTGAGATGCACCAACCTACAGGCCAGAGTCAATCCAACCCAAGTAGCGGCATCCAGGTGATTCGTCGCAACGGCAAGGTCACCAACTTCGACCCAAGTAAAATAAGCGTCGCCATGACCAAAGCCTTTCTTGCAGTGGAAGGCGGCAGCGCGGCCGCTTCGAGCCGGGTTCACGACACCGTACGGGATCTGACCGAACAGGTGGTCAACGCCCTGACCCGCCGTCTGGCGGACAACGGCACTGTCCACATCGAGGATATTCAGGATCAGGTCGAGCTCTGCCTGATGCGCTCCGGCGAGCACAAAGCAGCGCGCGCCTACGTCCTCTATCGTGAACGTCAGAACATGAAACGCCAGGAAGAGGCCGCCAAACGCGCCGAGACCGAAGGCATTCCGGAAGAGCATCGGGTCAATGTCACCCTGGAAGACGGCAGCCAGCGCCCACTCGATGTGGAGCGTCTGCACGCCCTGGTGGAAGAGGCCTGCAGTGGCTTCGAGGAAGTGGACTCTACCCGCATCCTGCAGGACGCCTGCCGCAACCTGTTCGATGGGGTCAAAGAGAGTGATGTCTCCCAGACCCTGGTGATGAGCGCCCGCACCCTGATCGACCAGGAGCCCAACTACTCCCAGGTCGCCGCCCGCCTGCTGCTCGATATCCTGCGCCGGGAGGCCCTCGGCTTCCTCGATATCCACGCCCCGGTCAATACCCAGGCCGACATGGCCGGTCTCTACGGCGACTACTTCAAACGCTATATCAAGCAGGCCGAGGATCTGGAGCTGCTCGACACCCGTCTCGGTCAATATGATCTGGATCGTCTGGTCAGCGCCATCAAACCGGAGCGGGATCTGCAGTTCACCTATCTGGGCCTGCAGACCCTCTACGACCGCTACTTCATCCACAGCGAGAGCGGCACCCGTTTCGAATTGCCCCAGGCCTTCTTCATGCGTGTCGCGATGGGCCTGGCGATCAATGAGATCGACCGGGAAGGCCGGGCCATCGAGTTCTACAACCTGCTCTCCTCGTTCGACTTCATGAGCTCGACCCCGACCCTGTTCAACTCGGGCACCCTGCGTCCGCAGCTCTCCAGCTGCTACCTGACCACCGTCTCCGACGATCTGGACGGCATCTACAGCAGCATCAAAGACAACGCCCTGCTCTCCAAGTTTGCCGGCGGCCTGGGCAACGACTGGACCCGGGTGCGCGGACTCGGCGCCCACATCAAAGGCACCAACGGCAAATCACAAGGTGTGGTCCCCTTCCTCAAGGTGGCCAACGACACCGCGGTGGCGGTAAACCAATGCTTCGCGCCGGACACCACTGTCTTCACCGCCGATGGACCCCGACCGATCGCCCAGGTCGGGGTGGGTGATCT
>JAKSBX010000060.1 GCA_022360905.1 Chromatiales bacterium | reverse complement strand
GGCTGCGCCATCCCCTGAGGCGGACCGGCCCCAAGGGAACCCATGAGTTCGAGCGGATCTCCTGGGAGGCGGCCTTCGACATCATCGCGGAACGGCTGAACGGGCTGAAGGCCGCACACGGGGCGGAGTCCGTCGGCTTCTACGCCGGCACGGGATCCTACGAACGGGCCTTCAAGGACGCCTTCCAGCTGGGGGGATCGGAGATCTACCTGGCGTCGAGCGTCCTGTTTCCCTTCGGCTCGCCCAATACCTTCGGGGTGGGGGCGCCCTGCTACACCTCGCTGGGCGTGCTGGCGCCGAAGGTCACCATGGGGTGCCTGCACATCGACATGTTCTCCGACGTGGACAACTCGGACCTGATCCTCGTCTGGGGGACCGATCCCTCCACATCCACGCCGCCGGAGATGTTCGAGCGCCTGAAGACCGCGGCAGCCGAGGGGGCGGAGATCGTCGTCATCGATCCCCGGCAAACCGCGGCGGCCCGGCTTCCGGGGAGCCGGTGGATCACCATCCGGCCGGGGTCGGACGGCGCCCTGGCCCTGGGGCTCTGCCACGTCCTCATCCGGGAGGAGCTGTACGACGGGGATTTCGTGGAGGACTGGACTCTGGGATTCGACGGGTTCAGGGATTACGTGGCGGCGTTCACCCCGGAGCGGGTGTCGCGGATCACGGGAATCGAAGAGGGGGTCATCGAGGAGCTGGCAGAGGAGATCTGCGACGCGGAGGGGGCCTCCTACATCATGTACACGGGGCTGGAGTACACCAAGAGCGGCGTCCAGAACATCCGGGCCGTCATGGTGCTCTGGGCATTGGCCGGGCAGCTGGACGTCCCGGGCGGGCGCTGCTTCCTCCGGAGGGACAGCCACATTCCCCTGAACAGGGAGGGCCAGGTGGCCATGCCGGACGCCTCCGTCTCCATCGCCGCCGGAAAGTTCCCCGTCTACGCCCACTACTGCGGCGGAGAGCCCCACGCCTCCCTCCTGCCGAAATCGATCATCGAGGGCGATCCTTACAAAATCAGGGGCCTCCTGGTGCTGGGCGCCTCCCTCCTCACCTCCTGGCCCAACTCCAATGTCTGGCGCAGGGCCCTTTCGGAGCTGGAGTTCCTGGTCACCATGGACCTCCAGCTCACGGCGGACGCGGCCTACGCGGACCTGGTGCTCCCAGCGGCCACCGCATTCGAGCAGGAGTCCTACTGCTACTACGGGAACGCCCTGCGTTACCGGGAGCGGATGATCGATCCCGTGGGAGAGGCCCGGCCGAGCGTTGCGATCCTGGCCGGGCTGGCCGACCGGCTCGGATACGGGCACCTCTACCCCCAGAGCCCCGAGGCCGCCCTGGAGAGGGTCCTGG
>JAKSBX010000178.1 GCA_022360905.1 Chromatiales bacterium | reverse complement strand
GCGATTATTTGGGTAATCTGAGAAACAACGGCAGCATGGATATTGGTGCGACAGAATCATCCGGGACAGGTGGCTTGGCGCCACCCAGTCCACCCATATTGCTAGGATCGTTGTAATTTGCCGTGTAGTCTGACTGGTTATTGATTCCGCAGAGTGAAAACGATGCGCCATATTGAATATGGCAATGCCACCTGCCTATTGAGCCGAAATAAGCTAACGATCAATCTATGCAGAGAAAATCCGGTTAAATCCTAAACGCTATAGGCCTCTTTATATTGATTGTACTCGTCGACCACTTTCTGCATATCCTCTTCCTGATAGGCACGCAAACCGCGTAAGGCCATGTGCTTGGCTCCATGCCCCACTTCTCGGCCGTTCTCCATGATATGGAATTTAAGTTCCGCCATCGCCTTTTTACCCTGAACCTCGAGACTGGAGCCGGTGGATTCCAGTAATGGCTGTTGGATGTCGAGCGTATTGAGGCTGATCTCCATGCTCTCATACATCACCAGCGGGCGGCCTGGATTGATCATCACGTTCTGCTCAGCCATCAACGGAACCAGCAGATGGGGAAATGTCCTGCCTGAGAAGGAGACATAGCTCTGGGTCAGGTTACTGATCAATTGATGATCATGGCTGACAGGGCCCTGACGTTGAATCGCCAGATATTTTTTACCCTCATCATCGGTGATATCGAGTTTTTCCCCTGCAGAGTCGGAAAAGATCAGATGTCTGTCAGTAACCATGCCGGCAAAATGGAAACACATCTTCTGGCTCAGACCGAATTTATCCAGAGCTACGGCAAATAACAGATCTCCGGGCACACAAAATATTTTTGCATCAATATCATGCAACGGATTGAAATCATTAGCTATTTCTTTGGCAAATCGACTTGCCTGATGGCGAGAAAAGGCAACTTTGTCGCCTTCGGTTGTAAAATAATCGGCCAAAATCATGGTCTAAACATACCCCAAATCAAAATTGTGGGCGATCATAACACAATTGTAACAATGCCCTGGTTAGCCAGTGATGGCTCAGGGTTGGATTTCTAGGTAATATGAACTGGTACAACAGCCAGGGGAGTCACTCTTGTCAAACTCTGAAATTCAGACCGGTCAGGCAAAATTCGGTGTGGGAGATCTGGTGCATCACCGTCTCTTCAACTACCGGGGCGTGGTGGTGGATATCGATCCTGTCTTCATGCTCTCTGACGAATGGTATGAACAGGTGGCAAAATCGAGACCTCCGAAGGATCAACCCTGGTATCGGGTGCTGGTACACAATTCCACGGATGAGACCTATGTGGCGGAACGTAATCTGACCCATGATCTCGAGATGCAGCCGATTGAGCATCCCCAGCTTAAAACATTTTTTACCGCCTTCGATGGCGGGCGTTATGTCAGCGGTGAGCGAATGAACTGAATGCAGGGTATATCTTGCATACGGCCTTTTTTAAAGCCACCCAAGCACGGATATCTGTTGTGTCTCAACTGAAAAACATCGCTGTCTTGCTACTGCTGCTGACGGCCGCCTATTTTGGTTTGTGGTCACCGAGTGAGCGTGACACGCCGGTAGGAGTCGAGTCAGACCGGATCGATTCCCAGGGCCAGATTGAGCAGGCTTTTCGCAATCGGGCGACAGATCTGCAGCTCACCCTTGAGGGTAGGGTGAAGAGAGTGCTGGCCGATGATCGAGAGGGTAGCCGTCATCAGCGTTTTATCATCAACGTCGAGTCTGGACGAACCCTGTTGGTAGCCCACAATATCGATCTGGCGCCGCGGGTGAAAAACCTGAAAGCGGGAGATCGAGTGCAGATCCATGGTGTTTATGAATGGAATGAAAAAGGGGGGGTGGTGCACTGGACCCATCACGATCCCCAAGGACGACATGAAGGGGGCTGGATCAGGCATCAGGGCCGAACCTATCAATAGGCAAGCGAACGATGTTGAGCCTTTGTTTACCAGCCAGTCTCTGAAGTAAACAGATTATTATTAATCAGGCTCTAATCTCCAGGTTAAGAATGCAGGTTGAAACAAAACCACAAGCGAAGGAAATTCCTTTGTCAGCTGCCCGGCGGTTGATGTTGCTGTTGCTGGTGAGTGGTGGATTGCTGATTGCCGGTCTTTGGTTGCCGATGCTGACCCTCACCAAGTTTCTGTTGATCGCCAACTCCTTTTCAGTGATCTCCGGTGTGGTGGAACTCTATAAACGGGAGCAGTGGTTTCTGTTTATTGCAGTGGGTTTGTTCAGTGTTTTACTGCCGTTGTTCAAACTGGTGTTTCTATTTCTACTGTTGCGCAGTCGACAGATTGGCTCTGCCCATTTTCAGCGGTGGTTGAAGTGGATGCACGATTTCGGCCGCTGGGCGATGCTCGATGTGATGGTAGTGGCGGTGATGATTGTCACTGTGAAGCTGGGCGTGGTGGCCCAGGTCGAGATACACAGTGGTCTCTATCTGTTTGGTGGCGCTGTGCTACTGATTATGTATATTACCCACCAGATCGCTGTCTATTTTGAAGGAGGCCAGCAATGACACCCGCGGTTAAAACGGCCAAACTTGCCGGCGTTCCCTTCCAGACCCACAGCTACCAGCACGATCCCCAGCACGACTCCTATGGCATGGAAGCCGCAGAGAAGCTTGGTTTGCCGGCAGCCCGGGTTTTTAAAACGCTGGTGGTTTCAATCGATGGTGGAGGGCTTGCGGTTGGTGTCTTGCCGGTTTCATCGAAGCTCGATCTGAAAGCGCTGGCTAAAGTTCTGAAAGTGAAAAAGCTCGTCATGGCGGAACCCCGTGCTGTGGAACGCAGCAGTGGTTATGTTCTGGGTGGGGTCAGTCCACTGGGGCAGAAACGAAAGCTGCCGACAGTGATCGATATTTCAGCGACACAATCCTCCACGATCTATGTCAGCGCGGGAAAGCGGGGACTTGAGATCGAGTTGAATCCGCATGATCTGGCAACGCTTCTGGATGCAACGATGGCTGAGATTGCGAAATGAAACTGGCGTATCGAAAACACACCAAAAGGTTAACTATCACGAGCAGGTTTATCCTTACCCTGACGGCTCTGTTGTTGTTTGCTCCCTTGCGCTGTGTTGCTTCGGACAAATTTTTGCCTGCATTTCCGGGTGCCGAAGGTTTTGGTGCCGTATCTGTCGGCGGTCGCCATGGGAAAGTGATCAGGGTAACCAATCTGAATGCCGATGGCCCGGGCAGTCTGCAGGCAGCCGCGTCGGCATCCGGCCCAAGGATTGTGGTTTTCGATGTGGCTGGTGTGATCCGCGGGGATCTGCAGATTGAACATTCGAACATTACCATAGCAGGAGAGAGTGCACCGAGCCCAGGCATAACCCTGGTCGGACGGATTGTTGCCCGGCCGCAGACTGAGCAGCGGCTGCATGACATTGTGATTCGCTTTCTACGCATCCGTCAGAAACCGGTCACCGGTCATACCGGGGATGTGATTCAACTCCCCAAGTCGGAACGGATCATTCTGGATCATCTCTCCCTGGCCTGGGGGAATGATGAGTTGATCGATATCATTCACTCATCTGAAGTGACTGTGCAGTGGTGTACTCTGGAGGAGTCCGACCCCACCGGGCACAGCAAAGGTGAAGCACATAACTTCGCGTTGCTCAGTGCCTATCCGCTCAGTGGCAATATCTCAATTCACCACAATCTGTTTGCCCACAATTCAAAGAGAAATCCCTCCCTTTCCCCTTATGTGGAGAACAAACCGGCGGATTTCCGTAACAATGTGATATACAACTTTAAGCAGGGGTTGGGTCACGATGGTCATAATCCGGCTGCGGGCATCAACCTGATCGGAAACTACTATAAGCGGGGGCCCAATAGTGAACGGATTGAGCTCTATGATTTCAGTGATCAGGGCAGATACTTTTTGAAGGATAACCACCTGGCCGATTTCGGTCCGGTCAACCGACCCGGCGATGTGGGTTTTTTCGCCTCATTTCAGATCGGATTCAGCCGTCAGGGTGATCTGCAGGAGAACGAATTTCCAGTTGCGAGGGTCCAAACTGAGGATGCGGTAACGGCATATCTGAAAGTGTTGGCCCTGGCGGGGGCATTCCCCCGGGACAGAGTTACCCGGCGTACCATCAGCGAAGTGATCGCGGGAACCGGTAGCTGGCGCAGAGGTGGACCGGCGGAACCCGATGATGATTGGTATCTTTCTGGTATGGCGCGGCAGAAGAAGCGAAAGGATCGGGATGGGGACGGTATACCGGATCGATGGGAGCGGGAGAATGGGTTGGATCCACATCAAGATTCAGCCAATCAGTTGTTTGCCAATGGCTATACTGCGATTGAGGTCTATCTGCATGAAAGGGCCGAGGCTCTGATCAAAGAGTCACGGGAGAGGGGAGCGATTGAGTTGGCCATCGATTGATGGGGGCTTTCAATCCTATAACCGTAGTGAGTTGATCGATATGAGTGAACATCAAGCCGATGAGTTACAACGAGTATCGGATCTGAGGGTCTCCAGTGTTCAACCACTGGTGCGGCCATCGGAACTACTCGAGGCTATGCCTGTTAATGCGCAGGTGTATGATCACGTAGTCAGAGCCCGGCAGGCAATCCATCAAATTCTGATCGGAGAGGATCAGCGCCCCTTGGTGATTGTCGGGCCATGCTCGATTCATGATCCTGATGCAGCAATGGATTATGCACAACGATTGAAGCCTGTTGCTGAAAGCCTCAGCGATCGGTTGATGATCGTGATGCGGGTCTATTTCGAGAAACCCCGTACCACCATCGGCTGGAAGGGGCTGATCAATGATCCTGAGATGAACGGATCATTCGATATGGCGAGAGGTTTGCGACTGGCCCGGCAACTGCTGCTGGATATCAACCAATTGGGTCTTGCCACGGCGAGTGAAATTCTGGAGCCCTTCACACCTCAGTATATCGGTGATCTGTTGGCGTGGGTGGCGATCGGTGCACGAACAACCGAAAGTCAGACCCACCGGCAAATGGCTTCAGGACTCTCCACACCGGTCGGATTTAAGAACTCCACCGACGGCAATACCCGGGTGGCGATCGATGCCATGTTATCGGCCGCAAATCCCCATACCTTCCTCGGCATCAATGAGTCGGGAGAGACCTCTATCGTGGCCACAACCGGCAATCAGGATACCCACCTGATACTGCGTGGCGGCAGTCAGGGGGAAAACTACGATGAGGCCGAGGTGATGCGTGTCACTTCAGCGTTGCAGAGTGCGGGGCTGACTCCCAGGTTGATGGTGGACTGTTCTCATGCCAATAGCCGGAAAAACTATATGCGACAGGTGGTGGTCTGGGGCGATCTGATCAAACAGATTATCCAGGCCAGAGACAAAGGGGCCGGGCAGTCGATGATTCTGGGAGCGATGCTTGAGAGCCACCTGCATGCCGATCGTCAGGATATTCCTGAGGATCTTTCTGACTTGCAGTATGGCGTATCGGTGACTGATGCCTGTATCGATTGGCAGACCACCGAGCAGTTGCTTCGGGAAGCTTATGAGCTGCTCTAGGGGATCCAGACAAACCAGGTAAAAGCGTTCCGCTACTCGACGGAACGATCGACTGTTATCCAGGAAAAGCTGATATGTCACGGCAATTGAAAACAGATCTGCAAACCGTGCAAAAGGCACGGGTGTTTTTCGGCCACCAATCTGTAGGCAACAACATCATCAGCGGCTTGCAACAGCTTGCTCAACAAGCGGAGCTTGATCTGAATATCGTAGATCTTGGTTCTGTTGAGACGGAGAGTCAGCCGACCGGAATGGTGCATGGTGCCGTTGGCGAAAACCGGAAGCCCGTTAGCAAGTGCCGGGACTTCGAGAGGATCATCGATCAGCAGTTGTCGGATAAAGTCGATTTTGCCCTGTTCAAATTCTGTTATATCGATGTCAACCGCAACACAGACATTGATAATCTGTTCCGAGTCTATCGTTTCACCATGGAGAGGCTGATGGAAAATCATCCGCAAATTCGATTTATCCATAGCACGATACCTCTCAGATGCAGCCCTGGCGGGTTTGGCATCCGATTAAAAGAGATCATCGGTAAACTGTTGGGCAAGAAGAACAACAGCAAACTGGATAACTTTCGGCGGAATCAGTACAACCGCTTGCTGATCGACACCTATGGGCAGAGTCAGGTGGTCGACATAGCGGGTGCGGAATCCATAGACAGCAAAGGCCATCGAGAATCCTTCAAGATGCAAGGGGCGGTAAATTTTGCCTTGGTTGAAGAGTACAGCTCCGACGGTGGTCATTTGAATGAACTGGGGCAGCGTCAGGTGGCCCAGTCATTCGCACATGACCTGGCCGGGATAATACGCAATTCAGTCACTGAGTAGTCTGAAGAACTACAGCACCCTTCATACGGCTTGCTTGATGCCGATCATCAGCCTGTGGCATTGGCTGCGAGTACAACGTGGATAGTCTGAACCACTCCTGCCAAGACTTCAAAGAGGCTTTTTCAACACTTTCCAAAGGGTCGTTTGGGAACCAATTTCATTTAAGCGACCGGTTTTTTTGCCGCTACAAATGATGGGTCTGTTTACACCAATCCAATCGCTTCTACTGCCCATGTTTTATCAATAAGAGGTATCAGGGCCGACCAGACCGGTGTTAACAGACCCAAACAGAGAGAGGCAGGTGCAGAACCAACAGTATGAATCCAGATAGAGCGATTTAATGTGCTGAAAAAGCACATAAGGCCTTGTCTTATTTGGGTTTTTGCAGTTCATTATAGTAATGGGAAAGGAGCCGAGATGTCTTCAAACGATCCACTCAACCAAAGCATGCAGAATGATATTGCCAAGTTAGAGGGTAAGCGCAAAATCCTTCAGCAGATTGTTGAAATCACCAATGCTTTAGAGAGTATGCAGGAGAGTCTGAATGCCGTATTGGTATTGGGTATCGCTTCCAAGGATCTCCCTGAAGATGCACTCAATCTCTACAGTTCCCTCAGTGACAGTCTGCGCAATTTGCCGATCAAACAGGTCCAGCTCTACTACAGCAACCTGGAGATGCTCATCAAGAGCCAACTGGATAAGATTTTGCGCTATTCCGGGTTGGACTATTCCAAGGATGAGAACATCGAATTCATCTCGCTCTCCAGTGACGATGAGGAAACCACGGCAAGCCCACTCAATATGCTGGATGAGTTTAAGCGCACGGCTCAGACCGCCGTGTCGATGCGGGTATTACTGCGCAAACGGGGCGTAGCCACCCCAGGAGCGACCATTCCGGTCTCTCCAGAGGTGATTAAAAAGCAGCTTGTCGATCTGGATAACCAGGAGACACAGCAGAGGAAACAGGCTGAAGAGAAAATCGACGAAATGAAAGCGGATGTCCAGGGTATGCTGGACAATCCCGACTACCCGGATGGCATGAAAGAGATCCTTAAAGGGGTCGTGTCGAACCTGGAACAGGATAAAAAGCTACTGATGGCCGGTGCTTCCCTCAGTAAGCTCAGTTTTGTTGCAGAGGCTGAAGAGATTGTGGATGTAGAGGATGTCGAGGTTGAAGAGACGATCGAGATAACCGCGGTAGCGGAGCCGGCTGAAGGTTCCGGTTTTTCAGAACGGGCCAGTCGCTGGCTCAATAGCCCCTGGGATGTCTCCTGGAAAGACACGGCAGATCAGTAGTCGGGAGTTCTGACTAGTGGGCGAGGCACACCTCGTATTTGACCCTATCGTTGTAGATGGGGGGAGTAATATTGGCCGCGAATGGACGCCAATCACCGCCAATACTCGCCAAAACAACTCGGGGTCTGATGATTTATATCTAAGTCATCACGGCGAATGCCGGACAAAATTGTGGTGCGAGTGATCCTCAGATATCACACGTTAGTATTAGGCTCCAATTAATTATTGGAGACTGTTTGCGGTGATTGGCGTTCATTTGCGGCTAAAAATGGGTGAGAATCGCCCGTATGGATCATTGAAATGGGCGGAAATCCGCCGATTTTTCCACTTCTGACATCTTCTCAAACTGACCCATCCCCACTGTCAGTCTGTTTTCGTGGTGTATGGCTGGTTTTGGCCCCTTTTTTGCTGCTCTGTGATCCAATCCGTAATTTTCGGATTCACGAAAAACTCATAATTCCGATTTGGAGGATCATCATGAGAAGACTCTGTTTTCTGTTTGTTCTGCTGGCTGGCTTGGTGGCGGCGCCACTCTCAGCGGCTCCTATTGTGATCAAATTTTCTCACGTGGTAGCCGAAAACACCCCGAAAGGCCAGATGGCAAACAAGTTTAAAGAGCTGATTGATCAGCGTCTGGCGGGTAAAGTGGTGGTCGAGGTCTACCCGAACTCCCAGCTGTTTGGTGACAACAAAGTACTGCAGGCGATGCTGCTCGGTGATGTACAGATGGCCGCCCCGGCATTGTCAAAATTCGAGAGTTTCACAAGATCCCTGCAGCTGTTTGATCTGCCTTTCCTGTTCAAGGATATGGCGGCTGTAGAACGCTTTCAGAAGAGTGAGGCAGGTCAGAAACTGCTTAACTCCATGAAGAAAAAGGGCTTGACCGGTCTCGGCTATATCCACAATGGCATGAAGCAGCTCTCTTCCAGTAACGCGATTCGTGTGCCGGCTGATGCTGCGGGTCAGAAATTCCGTATCATGACCTCAGACGTGCTGGCTGCCCAGTTCAAGGCCGTCAAGGCTACCCCGCTGAAGAAGCCTTTCTCAGAAGTGTTTACCCTGCTGCAGACCAAGGCAATCGACGGTCAGGAGAATACCTGGTCCAACATCTTCTCGAAAAAGTTCTTCGAAGTACAACCCTACATCACTGAATCAAATCATGGGCTGCTCGATTATATGGTAGTTACCTCCACCGAATTCTGGATGGATCTGCCGGATGATCTGCGTGGTGAAGTTAAGAAGGCGCTGGATGAAGCGATCACGTTCGGTAATCAGGTAGCAGCACAGAAGGGTGTGGACGATCGCCAGAAGATCATCGACTCCGGCAGAAGCAAGGTTATCACACTCTCCGCTGAAGAGCGGGCTCAATGGGTTGAAGTCATGAAGCCTGTCTGGAAAGAGTTTGAGCACGAGATCGGTAAGGACCTGATCGATGCGGCTTATAACTCAAATAATATGTAACCCTCGACTACACTTGTTTGGAGTCACTTATTGTTTGGCTGTGGTTGGCTAGTCAATATCTCGCCGGTCGCAATATGCCCACTCATGATTTGATTCATATTGGATGCTGAGTGGGTATAGTGCGGCTTGGCGAGGCTGTTGGCTCTGCTCTCCAGAAGATGCGTAAGCGTGCCGGTCAGGCAGTAATCGGCAATCAAGGCAATCTGATCCCTGATGCAGCGATAACTGCGCAGGGATTCAGTAATAATCAAGGAAGGTCTGATTAATCCGCCATTCCGGTATAAACCGGTATCTGTGGCTTGATTTTCTGGGTCCCGGGATCCACCGGGATGATGAGAAGAGAATTAATCAGAGGTTCCTTAATAAATAATAAATCCGGGCAGGATAGGGATTTCCAAAATTGCCAAGATAGATGGCAGAGCGGGAATCAGAGGAGAATCTCAATGTTAAAGCAGATGCTTAACAAGGCAGAGGAGGGAATTATCTCACTTCTGCTGGTTACCATGACCCTATTGGTCTTTTTGGAGGTTGTATTACGTTTTGTATTCAACACCGGGTTTCTCTGGGCTCAGGAGCTTACCCTGCATCTCTCAGCCTGGTTTGTACTGTTTGGCATCTCCTATGGTTTGAAGGTTGGTGCACATATCGGTGTGGATGCCTTTGTAAAGACACTCCCTGATTCAATACACCGGATTGTCTCTTTGGTAGCGGTTACGCTCAGCCTGGTCTACTGTGTCTTGTTCCTCTATGGCTCCTGGATCTATCTGTCAAAGATGAAGAAGATCGGTATCGAGCTGGAGGATATTCCCGTTGAGACCTGGGTTGCTCATAGCATACTGATCATCGGTCTTGGATTTTTCTCAGTACGTCTTTTGCAACTGTTGTGGCGTGTAGCCACTGGTCAGGCGTTGGGATTCTCCCACACCAACGAAGCGGAAGAGAGTATGCATTTGGCTGAAGAACTTGCTGCCGAACAGAAGAATAACAATGGGGGAGAGAAATAATGGCAACGGCAACACTCTTTCTATTGCTTTTCATCTGTATGCTGATCGGGATGCCGATTGCGGTAGCACTCGGACTGTCGAGTATTGCAACCATTCTGTTTTTCTCCAATGACTCATTGGCTTCGGTGGCATTAAAACTGTTCGAGGCATTGTCGGAGCACTACACGCTGTTGGCGATTCCTTTTTTCATTCTCTCATCCGCGTTTCTCTCCACTGGTGGTGTGGCGAAACGTTTGATCAACTTTGCGGTTGACTGCGTCGGACATATTCGTGGTGGTCTGGCGATGGCTTCGGTTATGGCCTGTATGTTGTTTGCCGCGGTATCAGGTTCCTCACCGGCCACGGTTGCCGCGATCGGTACCATCGTCATTGCCGGCATGGTCCGCTCCGGTTATCCGGAGAGTTTTGCCGCCGGCGTTATCGCCAACGCCGGTACCCTGGGTATCCTGATCCCGCCATCCATTGTCATGCTGGTCTATTCCGCTGCCACCGAAGTTTCAGCGGCTAAAATGTTCATGGCCGGTTTCATTCCCGGCGTGATGATGGGGCTGTTATTGATGGTGGCGATCTATATCGCGGCGAGAGTGATGAATCTCCCATCCCAGCCCTGGCCCGGTTTCAAGGCATTGTTAAAGTCCGGGTTCATCGCCTCAGGCGGATTGATGCTGATTGTGATTGTGCTTGGCTCAATCTATGGCGGTATTGCCAGTCCCACCGAGGCGGCGGCCGTCTCCGCAGTTTATGCGTTCCTGGTCTCTGTATTCGGTTATCGGGATATGGGGCCGCTGAAGGGTAAACCCTGGCGCCATGATGGTGAGCATGGGGTTATGCTGGTGGTGCGCAATTTAACTCAGTCCGCCATCGCCTTACCCAAGGCAATCTTCGATGAAGAGGTTCGGCATACGGTTTTAGATGCAGCCAAAGTCAGTATCATGCTGCTGTTCATCATTGCCAATGCGATGCTGTTCGCCCATGTGCTGACCACTGAACGCATCCCCCATGCCATTGCAGACACCATCGTCGGCTGGGGTTTGGAACCCTGGATGTTTCTGGTGGTGATGAACCTGCTGTTATTGGCCGCAGGCAACTTCATGGAGCCCTCGGCCGTGTTGCTGATTATGGCGCCGATTCTGTTCCCGATTGCCACTCAGCTGGGAATAGACCCGATTCATCTTGGCATCATAATGGTGGTCAACATGGAGATCGGTATGTTGACGCCACCGGTTGGATTGAATCTGTTTGTCACGGCGGGTATTACCGGCAACTCCATAGGCTGGGTGATTCGGGCCGCGCTCCCATGGTTGGGGCTGCTGTTGATCTTCCTGATCATGATTACCTATATACCACAAATTTCCCTGTTCCTTCCTGATTTTATCGATCAGTTGAAAGGCTATAAGTGAGGCATGCTCAGATGAGTACAATTCCCGAAATCAAAACCATACTCTATGCCACCGATATGGGGCGGCACATGAGGCCGGTATTTCGGCAGGCCATCGGTTTGGCGCAAAACTACAAGGCTCAGATCATCATGTTGCATGTGCTTGAGCCATTGGGCAGCACCGGTGAAGCGGTGCTCTCAACCTATCTGCCGGGAAAAAAGATCGAAAAACTTGAAAATGAAGGAATGAAAAAAGTCCTCAAGAAGATGAAGGAGCGTCTGCAGGCTTTTTGTCATGATGAGATGCAGCTGTGCGAAGAAAAAAGCTCCATGGTCAAGGAGATATTGGTCACGACCGGCCATCCGGCAGACCGTATTCCTCAGGAAGCTGAGAAGCATGATGCGGATATCATTGTGATTGGAAGCTGCAGTAAGGGATTTATTCGAAGTGGTTTGTTAGGATCCACAGTTCGCCATGTCACCCAGGTGAGTCATCTGCCGGTGATGGTGGTGCCAAACTGTAACCGTTAAACCAGGAATCGTTTTTTTGTATGTCTGAAGAGTTGAGAAAGGCGGCGCTCGATTATCATCGATCCCCGAAACCCGGCAAGCTTGAAATCAAATCGACCAAACCAATGGCCAATCAGCGTGATCTGGCATTGGCCTATTCACCCGGCGTTGCCGCTGCTTGTGAAGAGATCGCTGAGGATCCCAATAGAGCCGCTGACTATACCGCCCGAGGCAATCTGGTTGCGGTAATCTCCAACGGCACGGCCGTGTTGGGCCTGGGGGCAATCGGCAGTCTGGCTTCCAAGCCGGTGATGGAGGGCAAGGCGGTACTGTTCAAGCAGTTTGCGGACATTGATGTATTCGATATTGAGGTCGATGAACTGGATCCCCATCAGTTTATCGAGACTGTTGCCCGCCTTGAACCCAGCTTTGGCGGCATCAATCTGGAAGATATCAAAGCGCCGGAGTGTTTCATCATTGAAGAAGCGCTCAAGGAACGGATGAATATCCCGGTCTTTCATGATGATCAGCATGGCACCGCCATTGTTGTCTGTGCCGCAATACTGAACGGTCTGAAAGTGGTTGGTAAGGATATCGGTGATGTCAGACTGGTCACCGCCGGTGCCGGCGCGGCCGCTTTGGCCTGCCTGGGGCTGTTGGTTGATCTGGGCCTGAAAAAGGAGAACATCATCGTCACCGATATCGCCGGTGTGGTCTACAAGGGCCGTAGTGAGGAGATGGATCCCTACAAGTCGCAGTATGCCGTCGAAACCGAGTTACGCACCCTTGAGCAGGCTCTGGATGGCGCCGATCTGTTTCTCGGTCTCTCGGCTGCCGGTGTATTGAAGGCCGACTGGCTGCCGAAGATGGCGCCCAATCCCTTGATCATGGCACTGGCCAATCCAACTCCCGAGATATTGCCCGAGGAAGCGAAGCGGGTCCGCCCGGATGCAATACTGGCCACCGGGCGGACCGACTACCCCAACCAGGTCAATAACGTTCTCTGTTTTCCCTTTCTTTTCAGAGGGGCACTGGATGTGGGTGCAACGGAGATCAACAGTGCCATGAAGATGGCTTGTGTGAAGGCGATTGCCGAGATGGCCCAGGCCGAATCCTCCGATGTGGTTCGATCGGCCTATGGTGGTCAATCCCTGCAGTTCGGCCCGGAGTATCTGATTCCCAAACCTTTTGATCAACGGCTGATGGTCTCCGTGCCGTGTGCCGTTGCCAAGGCGGCCATGGAGTCCGGTGTGGCGCTGAGGCCGATCGAAGATCTGGAGAGCTATCGGGCCCGCTTGCAGCACCGGGTGTTTCGCACCAGCCTGACCATGCGCCCGCTGTTCGAGCGTGCCCGGGCGGAGATTCGGCGTATCGTCTACGCGGAGGGAGAAGAAGAGCGGGTGCTGGAGGTGGCGCAGCAGGCGGTCGACCAGGGCATCGCCAGGCCGGTATTGATCGGACGCCGCGAGGTGATACTGCAGCGGATTGAGAAACTGGGCCTGCGTCTGACTGAGAACAGCGATTTTGAAGTGGTCGATCAACTCGATAACCCAAACTTTGAGTTACATGCCAAAACTTTCTTCGAAATGGTTCAAAGGCGAGGGTTTTCACCAAAAGAGGCAAGGAAATATCTGAATCGAAACCCGACAGTATTGGCTGCGATAATGCTATCTATAGGTGAAGTTGATGCAATGATTTGTGGTACGGTTGGCCGTTATCGCAAGCATCTTAGAAATGTCACAGAAATCATCGGTACCGAAAGTGGCGTAAATAAGCTATCTTCCATGAATGCCCTGGTGTTGCATTCAGGTACTCTGTTCATGGCGGATACCTATGTGCAGGAAGATCCCTCTGCGGAGGATCTGGCTGAGATTGTATCTCTGTGTGCAGAAGAAGTGCTATGGTTCGGTGTGCAGCCCAAGGTGGCATTGGTCTCACATTCGAATTTCGGCAGTCACGACTCACCTTCTGCCGGAAAAATGCAACGGGTGCTCGAACTGGTCCGGCGGCGTATGCCAGACCTTGAAATCGAAGGTGAGATGCATGCTGATCTGGCACTCTCGGAAGAGTTGCGCAGCAGCCGCTTTCCCAATTCGCGTTTGAAAGACAGCGCAAATCTGTTGGTGATGCCGAATCAGGATGCGGCGAATATCGCCTTCAATATGTTGAAAGTTTTGGGCGAAGGTATCGCCATCGGCCCGATCCTGATCGGCACGGCCAAGTCAGCTCACATCGTGACGCCGAGTATCAGCGTTCGCGGACTTCTGAATATGACCGCACTGGCGTCTGTGCGTGCCAGTTGCATGATGAAGCGTGACTGACTATGGATGTTGATCAAAACCAGTTGCAGGTTTGCTGGTTGGTAAAACGGATTTCATTGAACTGTTAACAGAACCTAGTCCCCCATCGTTTATTTTGAATTTTATTTGGAATACGACACTATGCTAGACACGAAACCAAGACCTGTGTTTCTTAATCTTTTTAAAATACGTCTGCCTATGGCGGGCATCATGTCAATCATTCATCGGGCAACCGGTGTGCTCATGGTGCTCTCCATTCCCTTGTTGATCTATCTGTTTGATCTCTCACTTTCGGGGGCGGATGGGTTTGCAACTGCAAAAGCCATTCTCGGCATGGGATTGGTCAAATTGATTCTGTTTCTGATGTTGTGGGCATTGATGCACCATCTGTTGGCAGGTATCCGTTACCTTTTGATCGACATCGATATCGGTGTTGAAAAGCCTCTGTTTCGCCAGACTGCAATGGCGGTTACGGTGGCCGCTCCGGTAGTGGCGCTGATTCTGCTGGGAGGTCTGCTATGAGTCGTCGTGCAAGCGGTTTGAGAGCCTGGTTTCTGCAGCGCGCCAGCGCCATCTATCTGATACTGTTTTTTCTCTATATGCTGCTGCATTTCATTGCCGATGCACCGGCGGATCATGCGGCCTGGCAGAGTTGGGTGGCACAACCGCTGGTTGGATTCGGTCTGCTGCTGTTCTTTGCCTCACTATTGCTTCATGCCTGGGTCGGGATACGTGATGTGGTGATCGACTATGTTCATCCAACCGCGATTCGTGTCTCAGTACTGACCGTGATCGGCTTTGTACTTATCGGCTGCGCACTTTGGGTGCTGCAGGTCATTATTCTCGCGCACGTCGCCTGAACAGAAAGGGTTACTCATACATGGCACTTGAAAAACAACGATTCGATACACTCATACTGGGCGCCGGTGGCGCTGGTCTGAATGCAGCGCTTCAATTGGCCAACGCAAATCTAAAGGTGGCTGTTGTATCCAAGGTCTTTCCTACCCGTTCCCATACGGTGGCAGCCCAGGGTGGTGTAAATGCGGCTTTGGCCAATGTGTTGCCGGACAACTGGCACTGGCATATGTTCGATACCGTGAAGGGATCGGACTACCTGGGCGATCAGGATGCCATCGAGTACATGTGCCGTGAAGCGATACCCACGGTTTATGAACTGGAACACAACGGGGTGCCTTTCTCCAGGCTGCCCAATGGTAAGATCTACCAGCGGGCATTTGGTGGTCAAAGTCAGAACTTCGGCGGTGATCAGGCGGCAAGAACCTGTGCCGCGGCTGACCGTACCGGCCACGCCATACTGCATACCCTCTACCAACAGAACATACGCGCCAAAACCCACTTTTATGATGAGTACTTCGCAGTCGATCTGATCAAGGATGAAGAGGGGATCGTGCTGGGTGCACTGGTGCTGAATATTGCCACCGGTGAACCGCTGCTGATCGAGTCTAAGACAACCCTGCTCGCCACGGGTGGTTGTGGACAGGTATTCCGCACTACCAGTAACGCTCACATCAATACAGGTGATGGCATGGCAATGGCGTTACGCGCCGGATTGCCACTGATGGATATGGAATTCTTCCAGTTTCACCCAACCGGCATTGCCGGAAAGGGGATGTTGATCACTGAAGGGGTACGCGGTGAGGGTGGTTACCTGATCAACAAGGATGGGGAGCGCTTCATGGAGAAGTATGCCCCCAATGCCAAAGACCTGGCGAGTCGGGATGTGGTCGCGCGCTCCATCGTCACCGAAGTGAGAGAAGGGCGTGGTTGTGGCCCGGATGGTGATCACGTGATGCTCAAGGTGGATCACCTTGGTGAAGATGTGATTGCCAAGCGTCTGCCCGGTATACGTGAGAGTTCTAAAATCTTTGCCGGTGTCGATCCGGTACAGGATCCGATCCCGGTCTTTCCAACCGCACACTATGTCATGGGTGGTATACCCACGGACCGTTTCGGTCGTGTGATGCCAACGGCCAGTGATGAGGGAGACCCTTTGCCCGGCTTGTATGCCGCTGGTGAATGTGCCTGTGCTTCGGTGCATGGTGCTAATCGCCTGGGCGGCAATTCACTGCTCGACATCCTGGTGTTCGGTCGTCTGGCGGGTCACAACATCATTGATTATGTAAAGCAGAACAGCGCACATCGTCCAATGCATGATGACAGTGTTGCGCAAGCGGTAGGCAGACTGGAAAGATGGGATGTCAAAGGCGAGGGTATCACCGTCAGCGAACTGCGTAAGGAATTCCGCAAGACCATGGAAGATCATGCCGGTGTATTCAGGGTCGAGGATATGATGGCTGATGGTGT